>JANMFB010000389.1:0-15721 GCA_031377605.1 Ferruginibacter sp. | reverse complement strand
CTTTGGTAACTTATATCCACCACTATAAAATCAATTTTGCGTTACCTGATATTAAAGATCTTAAAATGACGGCGCAACCTAGCAAAAGCCAGGCGCTGGAAAATGTATTTGTAGCCGGAGATTATCTTTTTAATGGTTCATTAAATGCAGCTATGGAATCAGGGCGTTTAGCTGCAGAGGGAATGGTTCAAAAAAAGCAGGCTGATGCAAGTACTTAAGAAAAATATTAAGCAATAAAATACTATTTACCATTTAGTAGAGAAATGATGCAAAGGTTCTATAGCAAGGCTTTTTATGGGGAAACTAAGAATATGAATTAAGGTAAGCACAGATATACATCTGCACTTTGACATGATGCATATCTGCAAGTTTAGGCTCAAACAAGGGTAGGAGCGAATGATTCAAATATTATTATTAAATTAAAAGCGCCAACAAGGGCAGGAATAATTTTACAAAAACAACTACTTTTTCAGTGCTCTCAAAAAAAACTTCTGCATTTTCGCAAAAGGGCTTTTGTAATACTATTTGATAAGTAATAATTACTCTGTAATTACTACCATAGAGGAAATGGCTGCACGTTTTGTTCCATCTGATAAGTTAATTGAGGTGCCATTTTTCCAATATTTGGCAGTGCCTATGGTGCCTGCTGCATTATATTCAATTCCACCGGCATATACATCCGTACCTAAAGTTGTAATTGAAAATAAGATAGCATCTTTGGTACCATCGCTCAGCGTAACAGCGACACCATTTTTCCAATATTTGGCGGTTGCTTTACCAGCAGCGTTAATCTCAAAACCAGCTGCATACAAATCAGTTCCTGATAAAACCATAGATAGAATTTCCGCACTGTTGTTCACAGCAGATAAACTAACAGCAGTGCCATTTTTCCAGTATCTTGCTATTTTTTCACCTACGGCATTTATTTCAGAACCTCCTGCATATATATCTGTACCATCCACGATTAATGAAACAATCCCCGCACTATTTGCAGGATTAGATAAGGAAACTGCAGTTCCATTTTTCCAATATTTAGCAGTTCCGTCACCTGCGGCATTTAATTCATAACCTCCGGCGTATATATCTGCACCTACAACCTTTAACGAAGCAATAGAAGCATTAAAGGTGCCATTACTCAAACTAACAGCTGTACCATTTTTCCAATATTTTGCTACTTTTTTCGTTCCGTTATTTTCATATCCGGCAGCGTACACATCAGTCCCTACTACCACAATTGAAAAAAGCTCTGCATCTCTTGTTCCATTGGTTAAACTAACCCCCGTACCATTTTTCCAATATTTTGCCACGTATTTCGTTCCGTTAAATTCAGAACCTGCTGCATAAATATCAACTCCCACCTTTATTAAGGAGTTAATACTTACATTTTTAGTACCATCACTTATGTTTACAGAAGTTCCGTTTTTCCAATATTTACCAATACCTATGGTACCATTAGACTCAACACCGGCTGCATACACATTTGTGACTGATGACACAACGGGCGGTGTAGGGTCGGGAGTTGAATTTTTTTTACAAGATATAATTGAACAGCAGATGCCAACGGCAAGAAACAAGGAGTAAACTTTTTTCATTTTTATTTTTTTTTGAAGGTAGACAATTTTTTAAGGAGGCCAAAAAGAAAAACTACGATATAAAGCACAAAGTTTAAATTAATACGGTTACTTAAAATTATTATACAATAAATACTTTTTCGTTTCCCTATAGCGCAGAAATGATGCGATGGTTTTGTAGCTTGTCTTTCTGTGCGGCAATTAAATTATTGGTTAAGATAAGCACAGATATTCTTCCACACTTTGCCTTGCTGCATATCTGCGCTAGTGGAGTATTTACAAACCTAACTGTGTGAAAATACCTCCGCCTTCTTTTTGGTAATTACAAGAACGAAAAAATATTAATTTTCTATATTAAGTTTCAAAACACCACTATTTACTTAGCACTACAAACTTTTGTGTGTACATTTCAGCTCCTTGCTTTATTACCAATTGATATGTACCATTGGTTAATTTAGTAATATCGAGCATGCCAATTCCATCCTTTTGTTTATCTATTAGCATCATTCTTCCGTCTGCAGCCAACACATTAATTTCATAAGGCAATCCTTGGCTATTAATAAAGCCAAATCTTAAAATACCGCTTGTTACAGGATTAGGAAATATTTTCAAAGAAGCAATTTTCTCGTTTACTTTTATACTTACAATATTGCTGTAAGAAATACTGTTCCCATCTATTTCTTTTACCCGATAATAAACAATACCTTTTACAGAGGTTAAATCTAAATGGTTATAAGTAGGTAATACTAAACCTTGGCCATTGATGCTTGTAATAGGTTTAAAATTTATACCATCATCACTTCTTTGTAATTCATATTTTGTAAGAAGTGTTTCGTTGCTTACACGCCATTGTAAAGCAATGCCATCATTTACTTTTGTGGCAGTAAATGATAACCATTTTACTGCAAGTACAGTTGGCGTAAAAAGTGGAGTTTCCCATACGCCACGTCCATAAGTGGCAACTCTTAGTAAGTTTGAATTGTATTGAATTTCTACTTCGTTTATGGCAACGCTTGGCAAGTTCCCAATGTAATTTCGCCATGCAGTCATAGTATCATTCTTATAATAAACGCCGGTGTTCATACCTATATATAATCCTTTTACCCCATTGTTTTCAATAGCTACAGAACGTGCAGCTACCGATGGTAAGCCAGCAGAAATACTATTAAAGCTAGCACCTGCATCGGTACTTACTTGTAATTGATTGCTACTTGCAGTAGTGGTTATGTATATTCTTGAAGGGATTGTTCTATGCACACAAATATCACTAATTGTTCCGGGAGCTATTCTTGTAACCCAGGTTACACCTGCATCTGTAGATACCCACAATGATGTGCCTCTAGAGGCATAAATATAATTGGTGTCTGATGGAGCAATAGCTATATCATCCACAGCAGCTGTGATGGTACCACCTGATAATAAGGTCCAATTTACTCCTCCATTTATGGATTTATAAAATCCTGTCCAGCCGCCATACAAAGTATTTTGATTGGTTGGGTGTATCGCTAGCGGAGTAACCCAATTTCCGTTTGATGGTTTGGTTAAATTGGAATAACTGTTGCCACCATTTGTAGATCTATAAATAGAACCATTTTGCGAAGTACCCCAAAGATTATTTACATTGGTAGGACTCACCAAACCTTCCATCCCATCTGCCCCTAACCAATCTACCCAGTTGCCCGCAGGCTTGCGAGTTACACTTCCATTGTCTTGTGCACCACCTGTAATTACATTGCCATTTGTAGGAGAGCATGCTATTCGGTAAAATTGACGAATGCCTAACCCTGTAGAGATATTGGTCCAATTGTCTGCAAAATCCATACTTTTAAAAATACCGCCATCGCTATTGCTATAAAGGGTATTATTTATCCACCGCAAGCCATGTACATCTGCATGATTATAACCCAAACTATTGGGATAGCTCCAAATTGTTTGTGCAGTAAAACTTGTACCTCCGTTAGTAGAACGCCATACAATAATACCGGCAATATATACATCATTGGCATCTTTCGGAGATGCACATAATGCCATGTCATACGTACCTTGCCCGCCAGCATCTGTGCCAGCAGATGAGTATCCAAAATAATTGGTCCCTAACGTTCTATTTCCAACTACTGTTGTAATAAAGGTAAGCCCGGCATCTGTACTTTTATACAAGCGTCCAAACTCACTTCCATTTGCTTGTAACACATAAATAAAGTTAGGATTAGCAGGGGTTACGGTCACCAGGGTTCTTCCTGTATTTGTAATTCCTTCTAAGGCACTAAGTGTGCTCCAAGTAACGCCATTGTTTGTAGATCTTACTACCGTGGTATTACCAGATGCAATCATAATGTTTACATCGTCTGTTTTAAATTCTATATCTTCTATTTGTGTTGCATAAACTTGAGTCCAATTAACTCCTCCATTTATAGACCTATGGATGCCTGCACTCGAACAAACAAAAACTATACTACTGTTTGTAGGATGAACCATAATTTTTCTTACTGTACCCGATGGACCTGATCCCAATGTAGCCCAAGTGCTACCTGCATTGGTACTCTTCATTATATTTCCGGAACCATTACCAGCATAAACAATGTTTGTGTTTGAAGGATCAATAGTAACTGCAAACATATTTAGCCAGGTTGTATTAAAATCTTGTAAAGGCACCCAACTACCACCGCTATTGGTACTTTTCCAAATACCTCCACCTGGCGATGTAACAAAAATAGTTGTGGTGTCCGACGGGTGAATGGCAACATCTGTTAGTCTTCCTGTGCCTGGGTTCCAACTAGAACTGTATGTCCATCCCCAAGGCCCCATTTCATTCCATACAATTGGGGTTGCCCTATTTGCTAAAGCATCAGGCGAAGTATTTTGCCATTTTTCCCATTCTGTTTTTGGGTCTATCAAGAAACCATTTTCATCTACATGAAATTTTTGCTCATAAAGCCAACGTTGAAAATGTTTGTAGCCAGTTTCAGCGCCTGAACCTACGCTATCAAAATATTGCTTTGCAAGAAGAGCGGCATCCTCGTATTTTAATTGCTTTTGCTCTGTTCTTTCTATAATGCGAAAAGCAAATTCTTGGGCATATAAAAAACTTGAAAAGGATATACTGCAAATTAAAAGTAAAAATATTTTTTTCATATTGGATTTGATTTAGTTGAACTTTTTTTACCAACATGACAACTAAAAATGCTTCAGAATTCTCTTAAATCCATGTGAAGTGGATTTCGATTTAAATTGGAATTGGTAAATAAGTTTCTTCTTCTATCTCTTAATCAAATATACACACGATAGGTTATATGTCAAAATTTTGTAAGCGTAAATAAACTTTAAACATTTGATAATAAATACAAACGTTTTAACAATAATCAAAAAGTTAATTTCTCATATTATTAATTTGAATGTTATTAGTAGGGAATTGGGAATGTACTGAGTATGTATTTCTTTTATTAGTTTATAGTAATACCGCCCATTTGTTTGTAATAGTCCAAATGCATTGGCCTAAACAACTGCTACAGCGGCATTATACCCAAAGTTTATTGGGCTTTTTATAGGTATAATTTGATTAACCACAACACATGCAGATATGTATAAAACTAAAAAGCATTTAAAAAGTAAAAAAATCTCCTTTGCCCTCCAGCAATAATAAATTACTTTTACACCCATTATGACAGATAAAATACTCATTTTAGATTTTGGATCTCAGTACACACAGCTTATTGCTCGGGTAGTTAGAGAGGCTAATGTTTTTTGCGAAATAGTTCCTTATAATAAACCAATTGTTTTTGATGAATATATAAAAGGGGTTATTTTATCTGGCTCGCCCTGTAGTGTAAATGAAAAAGAAGCGCCTATGCTCGATGTAAGGGCTATTTCTACAAAAGTACCTGTACTTGGTATCTGTTACGGGGCTCAACTTACAGCAAAAAATTATGGTGGCGTAGTGGCTAAAAGTAATAAACGAGAATATGGTAGGGCAACGATTAATATCCTAAAACAAAATGAACTTTTTGAAGGATTGAATGAGTATTCTCAAGTGTGGATGAGTCATAGTGATACTATAAAAGCACTACCACCTGGGTTTACATTATTGGCCAATACACCAAATATCCCCGTTGCAGCTTTTGTTAATTACAATACTGTTGATTTTCCTTTATTTGGTTTGCAGTTTCATCCAGAAGTATATCATTCCATTGACGGCAAAAAAATCATTGATAATTTTTTGGTAAAAATATGTAAGTGTAAAAAAGATTGGACATCTGCACATTTTATCACAGAATCTGTAGAGAGTTTAAAAGCAAAACTTGGCGATAGCAAAGTAGTAATGGGCCTTAGTGGTGGGGTAGATAGTACCGTGGCTGCAACACTGCTCCACAAAGCCATAGGCGATAATTTGTTTGGCATTTTTGTAAATAATGGTTTGCTACGCAAAAATGAATTTGAAGAAGTATTGGACATCTACAAACAACTTGGTTTAAATGTAAAAGGGGTAGATGCATCTGATCATTTTTACGAAAGCCTTGCTGGCAAAACAGATCCCGAAGCAAAGCGTAAAGCCATAGGAAATAGTTTTATAGAAATTTTTGACCAAGAGGCAAAAAAAATAACTGGTATTACCTATTTAGGGCAAGGTACCATCTATCCTGATGTGATAGAATCTGCGGCAGTACATGGCCCATCGGTGGTTATAAAATCTCACCACAATGTAGGTGGCCTTCCCGAGAAAATGAACCTTAAAATTGTAGAACCACTTCGTACCTTGTTTAAAGATGAAGTACGAAAAATAGGAGCGGAGCTAGGTATACCCGCAGCCATACTTGGTAGGCATCCTTTCCCAGGTCCTGGGCTTGGTATTCGTATTTTAGGAGACATTACGCCAGAAAAGGTACAGTTATTGCAGGATGCTGATGCAGTATATACGAATCTACTAAAAAAGTATGCTTTATACGATTCTGTATGGCAGGCAGGAACCATTCTTTTACCAGTAAAAAGTGTAGGTGTAATGGGAGATGAAAGAACGTACGAGTTTACTGTAGCGCTGCGAGCAGTAACTTCTGTAGATGGTATGACGGCAGATTGGGCGCATCTGCCTTACGATTTTTTGGCAGATGTGAGTAATGAAATTATAAACAATGTAAAAGGAATAAACAGAGTTGTGTACGATATAAGTAGTAAACCACCGGCTACTATTGAGTGGGAATAAGCACTAATATAATACAAAAGTTTGCCTAATTTGTATATTTTCGCACACCCTAACAACCTTTCCTAAGCAATAGAAAACTAAACACATGGTACATAAAATTACAAGCTTTTTAATTGCCTCACTGCTATTTGTATCTTTAACGAATGCACAAGATTCTACTATTGTGCCAGTAAAAGCGTTGCGTATTGCAGTTTTCGCACCACTATATTTAGATTCAGCATACGATGGTACTATGTATAGCAGTGTAAAAGGGTTCCCTAAATATTCCCAACCTGGTTTCGATTTTGTGCAAGGTGCACTCATAGCATTAGATAGTTTGCCTTTGCCCAAAGGAAGTATCAAAGCTTTTATTTATGATTGCAAAGCAGAGATAGAAAACATTACATGGCTTATTGCCAACCATAAACTAGATAGTGTAGATTTATTTATAGGCTCAGTAAAGGATGTAGATCTTACGAATTTAGCAGCTTTTGCAAAACAAAAGAATGTGCCTTTTATATCTGCTACATCTCCTAATGACGGCGGTATTGTAAACAATCCTTTTTTTCTGATGGTAAATGCGACCTTGCTTGGGCATTGCGAAAATATTTATAGTTATCTATTACAAAAGCATGGGACAGATAAAATTTATTTGTGCAAGAAAAGGGGTAGCCAGGAAGATAAAGTAGCAGAATATTTTAAAGCCATCAATGAAAGAGATGGAATGCCTTTGCTAAAGATAGAAACACTCAATTTTGAAAATGATTTTAGTAATCTGCGCAATAAATTAGATAGTAATAGAACTTCTGTTTTTATTGGCGGTAGTCTTAGTGAAGACTTTGTAACAGGTATAAGTACTGCTATAAATGTATTTAAAGATACTTTTCCATCTGTTCTTATTGGTATGCCCAATTGGGATGCGTTTACTGATCTTAAAAAAGCCCCACTTAAAGATTTACCTATACTCATAACTGCATCATACTTCAATGATAAGACGGATATGTATAGTAAAAAAATGAGTAGCCCTTATATAAAAAAATTTAAAGGTAATCCGTCAGATATGGCATTCAAAGGATTTGAATCTGTGTATGTTTTTGCAAAGATATTGGCAAAATATCCCGATGATTTTATGAGCCATTTAAATGATGCAAGCAATAAATTGTTCAGTGAGTTTAACTTTAAACCAGTGTTTGTAGGTAAAAATACCAGCATCCCCGATTACTTTGAAAACAGGCATTTGTTTTTGGTAAAATTATTTAATGGTAAAGTAACAAGGGTGTTGTAATTACTAATCTCTCTTAAACATATCTAACAAGCTACTACTTTTTTCTAATCCCTCAATATCACTAAGGTCTAGTTCCAGAGCCCTAGTACTTATTATTATTTCTGCTAGCGAAATAAATAAAGATGCTACTAAGGATAAGATGCTTAAAATAAATAATACATGTGCAATATCCATATTATTTCTAAAAATAAAGTACATACAAATAATGCAACACAGAAAGCTTGCCACACCTAAAGCCTGCATATTGCGTATCATATTTAATCTGCGACGAAGTATTTTTAATTGCTTAAATATATTTTCTTTGTTACCTTCTAAGTTATATTCTTCATGTAATGTTCTTACCCTTGTTGCAATAGCAAAAAAACGATTAGTATAGGCTAACATGAGCAAACTTATTGCCGGAAAAAGTAAGGCAGGTGTGTTAATAGATATTTCGTTCATGTAAATAAAGTTATGGAGAAATTGTATAAGAAAAAATTCAGAAGTTTGGTATTGAAATTTTTAACGAATTTTGCAATATTAAAATTTTGTAATGAAGACAAGAAGAAATATTTACTTCCTCGCAGGAAGTTTTTTAATTGTATTTAATTTGATTGTATATATCAGTCACCTTCAACAAATGAGTGAGGAATCGAGTAATGCATCGTATAGTATTGGCTCATTTATTGGCGCTAATATTCCTACTTTAATTGGATTAATACTTGTGCGAATGGCTTATAAATTACATGCAAGAATGAAACAAATTTATATGAATGAAGTAGAAACAGAAGTAAATAATATTGGTAATAATGAATAGTAGTACAGTGAAAATAGCTTACCGACAAGCACAGGCAGTTGATAACAAAGCCTTAGCTGAAATTATTAGAAATATTTTTATAGAAATGGATATTCCAACAGCTGGTACAGTTTACACCGACCCTACCACCGATGACTTATATTCGCTATTTCAAAAATCAAAAGCAATTTTATGGGTGGCAGTAGAATATGGTAAAGTGCTTGGCTGCTGCGGTGTATACCCTACTGATGCTTTACCTAACGGTTATGTGGAACTTGTAAAATTTTACTTGGCCCCCGAAGCAAGAAATAAAGGAATCGGCAAAACTTTGTTTGAAAAAAGTGTAGAAAGCGCAAAGGGTTTTGGCTACACTTCCATTTATATTGAATCGTTTCCACAGTTTGCCAATGCTGTAAATTTGTATAAAAAGTATGATTTTAAATACTTGGAAAACCCCCTTGGTAACTCAGGGCATTTTGGTTGTAATATTTGGATGTTGAAAACTTTATAATTTTAGGTTATGAAATCTAAAACAAATACACATTCAAATTTGTGAATATTCTTCTGTTTGTGTTTTTTATTTATTTAGAATTTGAATTCAAACTAAACAGCATATCAAAAATATAAAATCTTACTGCTCTTGTTGGCAAAAAAAGGTTTTCCTAATAACAAAAGGCATTGAATAATTTTATCGATATTACACATCTCAATTAACTTGCTAGAAATCACAATTAGTCACTTTGGAGAACAAACAAATTATATGGAAATCTAGCAACGAAATATTTGCAGCATCATTGGTGAAAATTTTTTTTGCATCATCACAGATAGATGCCAATGCTTATCTAAATTCTTTTGCAGCAGCATTGCCATCTAAAATGAAAGTTAGCTATCTGCGTTGTTACGTTAATGATGAAATAGTGGCATTGGCATTTTTGCAAAAGTTTCGCTTTGCAGCTGCAAGCATTACCGATACAAATCCTTTGCGAAACATTCTTATTAAATCATTGTTATTTTTAGTCCCATGTAGGTTATCATTTTGCGGTAGTTTATTCTGTATTGCGTTACCTGGTATGGCTTTTAAGCAAGGAATGGATAATGCTATTAAATCAGTTATTATTGATTTATTTATCAAGCAAGAAGGAAGTTCTATTACAGTTATGAAGGACATTCAAAACGAATATATTTTTAATTCTTTTCGCAACGATGCAAAATGCTTTCCTTCAATGCTGGATAGTACCATGGAGATGAATATACCGAGCCATTGGAAATCTATGGATGATTATTTGAATGCATTACATCACAAGTACAGGCAGCGAGCTAAAAAAGTGATGGAGCATTTTGAAGGAATTCGAGTACAAGATTTATGCTTTACAGATGTAGAGAAAAACAAGGATATAATTTATAGACTGTATTTAAATGTTGTAGCAAAGCAAAGTTTTAGAATTGGTAAAGTAGATGCTAATTATTTTGTAGAACTTAAAAGGGGGTTAAAAGAAAAGTTTATTGTTACAGGATATTTTTTAGGAGATAAATTAATAGCTTTTCGTTCTGCTTTTATAATGGACAATAGGATTGAGATTCATTTTATTGGATTTGATTATAACGATAATAAAACTTACCAAATTTATTTTAATATACTCTATGATAATATAGCTTTTGCAATAACAAAAAAAGCAAAAGTGCTAGAACTTGGGCGCACAGCACAAGATGCAAAAAGAATAGTTGGAGCCCTGCCAAAATATTTTAGTGATTTGATTTTTTTTAAGTCCTCTTTTTTTAAGAAAGTATTTGACTTTATATATGCACGTTACAATAACAATGGAAATGTCTTACCTGAGCGGAATCCTTTTAAAGAGGTTCATCGACTAATCTCGAGATAAAAACTAATTCAGTTATTATTTTTATGGAAACAATTAACAATTGCATCAGATGTAAAATAATTTATACAAATGCGTTTATTTCCACTCATCTTCTTAGTTCTTTTTGCGTGCAATACTAAAACGAAATCAACTATTAAAACTCACGTGGTCGCAGCAAATGAAAATGTTTTTATTAATTATGATTCTTGTAAACTAGCCATATTTTACATAAAGCGAAAGTATAAACCCAAATGGATAAGGATTCCTAAAAAGCAAAAGGAAAAATACTTTACAGAATCGATTGTGAAAACAATCATACCAGCATGGGTGGGAACAACTTGGTCCTTTAACGGAGTTTCAGAAAAGCCTGGTGAGGGCAGTATTGCTTGTGGTTATTTTGTAACTACAGTTTTAAGAGATGCTGGTATGCCTCTTGCAAGAATAAAATTAGCACAATGCGCATCGGAAGAAATGATAAAGACGTTGGTGCAACCACAATACATAAAAAGGTTTAGCGCATTACCCATGAGTGATTTTATAAATTATATTTCTCAAAGTGGTTATGGTTTGTACGTTGTAGGGCTAGATAATCACACTGGTTTTATTTTTAATGATAGCGTGGATATCAAATTCATTCATTCCACTTTTGTAGGAACAAGAAATGTTCAAATAGAGAATGCCCTCACTAGCGCAGTACTAAAAAGTAGTCAATATAAAGTTATTGGAAAAATAAGCGCCGATGAAATTGCATTGAACAAATGGATTAATAAAGTTGAATAAATTATATTTAATTCTTCCCTCGCTCTTTATAGTTTACCTTAAATATCAATCTCAAATTTTGGTCTTTTGTAAAATAACTGTACAACCAATTAAAGAAAACAGCCAGCCTATTCTTTACACCAACAATAAGCATAAGGTGTAAAAACATCCACACCAACCATGCAAAAAAACCACCAAAATGTAATTTTGGTTTAGGCATATCTACAACGGCAAGCTTACGACCCACCGTTGCCATAGAGCCTTTATCATGGTATGCAAAAATTTGTTTACGATCATCATTGCTCTTCATTTGTAAAAGCGTAAGGTTGTTTACAAGCATGTCTGCTTGTTGTATGGCCACAGGTGCTACTTGCGGGTGGCCATTTAGATAGGCAGCATCTGTATCCATATAGGCAACATCTCCAATTGCATATATATTTGCGTAGCCTTCTATTTTGCAATGTCCATCCACTTTTATTCTATTTCCTCTTGCTATCAAAGTAGGATCAATACCAGGTAGCACATTTCCTTTTATTCCTGCTGCCCAAATTACCAATGCTGTTTCTATTTTGATGCCATCCTTTAGTAAAGCAGTTTTGCCATCGTACTCACTTAGCAAACTGTTTGTTTTTACAACGACCCCCAATTTTTCTAAATAGCGTTGAGATTCCTCACTACTTTTATCGCTCATTGCAGCCAATGTTTTTGCAGTACCTTCTAGCAGGATGATATTCATTTTAGAAAAATCTAATTCTGGATAATCTTTGGGTAATACAAATCTGCGCATATCTGCAATTGCTCCGCTAAGCTCTACGCCTGTTGGCCCACCGCCAACTACTACTATATTCATCAATCGTTGCAATTCTATAGGATTTTTTGTTGCAGCTGCATCCTCAAAGTTTTTTAAAATTCTATGTCGCAGTTCAATTGCCTCTACAGTACTTTTCATAGGCATGGCATTTTTTGCCATCATTTCATTGCCAAAAAAATTTGTATCGGCACCAGTAGCGATGACTAAATTATCATACTCAAAATCTCCAATATCTGTTACAACTTTATTTTGTGCAGCAATAATTTCTTTTACGTTTGCCATACAAAATTTTACATTCTTACTATCGTGAAAAACTTTACGAAGTGGGAAGGAAATATTACTCGCATCTAACCCCGCAGTTGCTACCTGATAAAATAAAGGCTGAAACTGATGATAATTAAATCTATCTAATAAGGTTATTTCAAATCCATTTTGATTGCTCAGTTTTCTGGCCAATCTTAATCCACCGAATCCTCCTCCTATTATTACTAATTTCATGGTTATAATTTATATTGCAAAGATACTAACTTTCATTAGTTATTGAAAGTTTAATATTTTAGATAAAAGGCTAAAGATTGACTATTTAACGATTAATTGCATCAATATTGAAACGAGATTGTTTTTTTTTACTAATCTTGTAAATCAATCTTTAATAAGTTACGATATGAATTTAATTGACCTTCCATTCATAGCCCAAGAAGCGATTGAAAGAGAGAATGAGAATATGGCTTTTAGAACTTTTCTGAAAAGCAAGGATGGTAAGCAAGTGGATAGAAAAATGCAGCCAATAGCTGCACATTATACCGAGTCTATCGACTGCACCAAATGTGGAAATTGCTGTAAAAATATTATGATAAGTGTAGATGAAAAAGAAGTTAGCATCATAGCCAGGGCGCTAAACGAAGATACAGTAGCATGCAAACAAAAATACTTTGAATCCTCCAATGAAAGTGATGCTATTTTGATAAGTGCTATTCCTTGTCATTTTTTAAAAAATAACAAATGTGCTATTTACCAAAGCAGACCATCTGCTTGTGCTTCTTTTCCACATGTTGAATTACCCGATTTTACTTCGAGGCTATATAGCATGATTGATGGATATGGTGTTTGTCCTATTATTTATCATTGTATGGAAGAATTAAAAAGCGAATATCGCTTTAGACATTAATAATTTTTATAGAAACGATATACGATACCTTATTTCTACATCAATTTAGTAGTTGTAAAAATAATCTTTTATGAAATTTTCTATTCTCTGTGTAATACCAAATTTATGGTTTATATTCATTTTCCTTTAAAGGCTTGCATATGCCGCTATTTGTTTATAAATATTTTCCATTTGCGTTCATCATTATTTTGATGGCGCTCTCAAAAAATGAGGCACATGCACAAAGCTGCCCCACAAATATAGATTTTGAATTAGGTAATTTTCAAAACTGGATATGTCTCACAGGT
Organism: Ferruginibacter sp.; assembly: GCA_031377605.1. Lineage (GTDB taxonomy): Bacteria > Bacteroidota > Bacteroidia > Chitinophagales > Chitinophagaceae > Ferruginibacter. The sequence continues at coordinate 2,033 of JANMFB010000389.1, read as the reverse complement.
TTTGTACAAGCGTCTGGTGGCGATAATATTATTTCACTATCCTCATCAGGTCAAGCAATAAATGATAGGCATACAATTATACCACGAGCTACTTCAATAGGCCAAACAGATTTTTATGGTGGTTTTCCAGTAAACTGTCCCAATGGAAGTGCATTCTCTGTAAGGTTGGGAAATACAAGTGGTGGACATCAAGCAGAAGGTATTGCATATGAATTTGCTATCCCTGCAAATCGGAATACCTATTCTTTAATTTATAATTATGCAGTTGTCTTCCAAAATCCAAATCACCAAATACAGGAACAGCCTAGGTTGGAAATAGAAGTAACCAATGTTACTGATGGTAATAAAATCGATTGTTCTTCTTTTACTTTTATTCCCTTTGGCTCTAGCTTACCTGGGTTTTACAATTCTCCTGTTGCTGATTCTGTCTTGTGTAAAGATTGGAGCCCAGTAACAATAAATTTAAATGGTAATGCAGGTAAGACAATACGTGTTACTTTTAAAACAGCTGACTGTGTTTTTAATAGGCATTTTGGTTATGCGTACATTGATGTAAATACAGAGTGCAGTGGAGAATTTTCGGGAGCAGCTTACTGTCCAGACGATACAGCTGTAAATGTAATAGCTCCATATGGTTTTGCTCAGTATGAATGGTATAATGTAAATTTTACTAGTTTGCTGGGCACTTCACAAGTATTAACATTGCAACCGCCACCTCCTTCAGGTTCTATACTTGCCGTAAAACTTATTCCATTTAGCGGTTTCGGGTGTGTAGATACAATGTACGCAATAATGGAAGACACTTTGAGGCTTAGGGCAAATGCAGGTTCAAATCAATTGTTATGTGGTGCTGAATCTGGAATATTATTGGGGGAACCACCAAAGTTAAACGTAATTTATAATTGGTCACCAAATATAGGTCTCTCTGATTCAACCGTTTCAAATCCTTTGGCTTCACCTGCTATCACCACTCAATATATACTCAATATAAGAAATGCGGGTGGAGGTTGCAGAAGTGCAGACACAGTAACGGTCATAAAAAGTTTGGTGGATACAACTTTGCGTTTTTTGGGTAAAAATGAATTTTGTATTACATCTCAGGATAGTGCTGTATTGCTTGTAAATCCTCAAAGAAATGTGCAATGGTTTAAAAATAATCAACCAATAAATGGAGCAAATTTGTTTAAGTATAGGGCACAGCAATCTGGAGAATATTATGCAAAGCTTACTGGTATTGATGGATGTATAAGTAATACTCGCAACGAAATAGTCAGCATAGAAAAGCCAGCACCCGGTATTACTTACCCTATAGTTTTTGCATTGGTAAATGATCCGGTAGAATTAGCGGCAAGAAATTTTAATGGTACAACTCAATGGCAGCCTGCATTATACCTAGATAATGCTTTTACTGTAAAATCAATCTTTACTAGTCCAATTGTAACAGAGCAGCAATACAAAATAAATATTATATCAAAAGCTGGATGCGCTACAACTGATTTTCAAACAGTAAAAGTTTTAAAAGAAGTGGCGGTGTTTGTTCCAAATGCTTTTACACCAAACAACGATAACAAAAACGATTATTTTACGCCTCTATCATTGGGTGCAACAATTGTTAATTTTAAAATATACAATCGCTTGGGTGAGCAAGTTTTTTCTATGGAGCAAAATGAACGAGGCTGGGACGGAAAATATAAAGGTACAGCACAACTACCCGCCACTTATGTATGGATATTACAAGCCATGGGAATTGATAAAAAAACGGTTGTAAAAAAAGGAACAGTTATTTTGATAAGATAGTCCTTAACGAATTTTAATAATATTTCCTATTACCTAAGCCATTTAATTTGGTTTCTTTTCTCTTTCAATAATTGCTGAATTGGAATTGAGTAATACCGTCTGTGTATTCGTAATAGTCCGATTGCATAGGTCTAAACGGTTACTAAAGCGGCATTATACCGAAAGTGTATTGGACTAAATAATGATACAATTGGTATAAATTGATTTTTATTCATATCATTTAGTATCTTTCGTTT
>JANMFB010000388.1:0-18360 GCA_031377605.1 Ferruginibacter sp. | reverse complement strand
TAATTTGTTCAATAAGTTTTTTTCTGCAGGAGCGTATTTATTATTGTTGGGTTTATTTTTTGAAGCATACGAGGGAGGTATTAAAAAAGATCACTCTACATACAGTTACTATTTTGTAACAAGTGGCTTAGCATTTTTTATGCTTATTGGGTTTAGTGCACTAGCACAATATAAAATAGGTGCTTTAGTAAACAACTACTTAAGTTTAAATGGTCGTAATCCAATGTTGGCTTATGTTGCAGGCAGTCTATTACTTACACCAATACTTCAACTTACAGGCTTGCATACTGTTTTTGATAATATGAATAGCAATGCTTGGTTAGGCTTTTTAAAAGGAGTGTTGTTTACAGGTATTGTTTCATTAATAACCATTTTTTGTACCAAGCGTGGTTGGTTTTGGAAAACTTAGGTTTTTTTAGCTTTTAATATCATTATTTTATTTTAGTTAAAATGTTATTTATTAGTGTATTGTAAAATATTAAGCCTGTCTTCCGAACAATGTTTTTTTATTTTACCTTGTATTTCGTACAAAAATTTAATATATTTACCCTTACTTTCATACAATAATTATAAATATTTACCCTGACTATCAAACAAATTTAATTAATTGTATGTAATTTTGAATATGTTTACAAGAAATATATTAATTCATTTGCAAGAGTGGGCAAGCCGAGAGGGTAGAAAACCTCTGGTGCTTCGTGGTGCAAGGCAAGTAGGTAAAACTACGTTGGTAGATGAATTTTCTAAACAATTTAGTCAATACCTAAATCTTAATCTTGAAAGAGAAATAGATAAAAAACCATTTGAAGAATTTGTAAAAATAGATTTGCTTATACAAACTTTATTTTTGAATATGAATTTGGTATATGATTCCAAAAAGAGTACGCTTATTTTTATTGATGAAATACAGGAAGTACCAAAAGCATTGAACATACTTCGATATTTTTATGAAGAAAGACCCGATGTGCATGTTATTGCTGCAGGGTCATTATTGGAAAGTTTGTTTAATAGAAAGATTAGTTTCCCAGTTGGCCGAGTAGAGTTTTTGATATTAAGACCTGTATCTTTTGATGAATTTTTACTGGCTATTGGAGAAAAAATGGCTGCAGAGCTATTTCATAAAATACCATTTGAAGACTTTGCCTTTGATAAATTGATTTCACTTTTTCATTTGTATGCAATAATAGGGGGAATGCCAGAAGTAGTAAAATCTTATGCAAAAGATAAAAATATAACAACGCTTGGTAAAATTTATAATTCACTTATTCAAGCATATTTAGATGACGTAGAGAAATATGCTGCCAATAATTCTGAAACAAAATACTTACGTCATACCATACAATCAGTATTTACCGAAGCAGGTAAAAGAATAACTTTTGAAGGGTTTGGTAAATCTAACTACGGTAGAAGAGAAATGGGAGAATCATTGCGAACCTTAGAAAAAGCAATGTTGGTACAACTGGTATATCCCAATACAGATGCGGTTTTACCTATATTGCCCGACAAAAGAAAATCACCAAGGTTACAAGCTTTGGATACAGGCTTATTAAACTTTTTCTCTGGTATTCAAAAAGATATTATTGGTACAAAAGATTTGAATTTTGTACATCATGGCTTAGTAATAGAGCATTTGGTAGGGCAAGAATTATTGGCTTGCCAATATGATACATTAAGTGAATTATGTTTTTGGGTAAGAGAAAAAAAATCATCTCAAGCGGAAATCGATTATGTTTTTAGATACAACAGCAAACTCATTCCTATAGAAGTAAAATCTGGTGCTACAGGAAAACTAAAATCCTTGCACATGTATATGGATAAAGCACCACACAAAATGGCCATTCGTTTTTGTGCATCCAAACTTAACATTACAAAAATTATTACACCTATAGGTACAGAATATTTTTTATTGACGATGCCATATTTTTTGGTATGTAAAATAAATGAGTATTTGCCTTGGTTTGAAGAGGAAATAAAAAACGTAAATTAATTTATTGAATTATTTCCATAATCAAAACGCCCCCACTTTCTAGATCTTTATGGCTTATTGCTAGCACGGGAATATTTTTACCATTAAAAGTTATTTTATCAATCTTAGGTTTTTGTAAAGTATTTTTTGTACGCTTTACTTTTATAGTTAAGTTTTTATTATTACCTAAAGCAATCTTAGCTTCATCTATTAGTGGATAGCCAAAAATATACTCTCCACTTACAGGGTTCATTGGGTACATACCCATCATTGTCCAAATAAGCCAAGCACTCATTTGCCCACAATCATCATTGCCACTTAACCCGTCGGGGCCTGTTTTGTATAAACTATCTACTACTATTTGTATTTTTTCAGCAGCTTTTTCAGGGTGCCCAAGTGCTGTGTACATATAAATTATGTGATGGCTAGGCTCGTTACCATGTGCATATTGCCCAATTAATCCACTTACATCTGCAGAGGCATTTTCCCCATGCAAAACTGATTCTGCACTAAATAAATCATCTAGCTTATTTACTAATTTTTCTTTTCCGCCATAAAGTTTTGCTAATCCATTTACATCATGCGGTACAAAAAAACTGTGTTGCCATGCTGTTCCCTCTACATATTGTCCATCAAATCCATGCTCAGATAATAATGGGTCAAAAGGCTCGATAAATTTTCCTGTACTGTCTTTTGCACGCATAAAACCTGTGTTTTTATCAAACAAATTTTTATAGCTCATGGCTCTTGTTATAAAAAGATTGTAATCTTTTTGTTTGCCTAATTTTTTTGCTACTTGTGCAATGCACCAATCGTCGTAAGCATATTCCAAAGTTACTGTTACACTCCATCCCGCTTTATCTTGTGGCAAATACCCAAAGCGTATATAATCTTGCGTGCCTCGTTGGTTTTGAAATGCACTTTTGCGCATAGCTTCATAAGCTTGTTTATAATCAAAACCTTTTATACCTTTTAGCATAGCATCTGCAATTATTGGAATGCTGTGGTAACCCGTCATGGTATTGGCTTCCCAAGTACTTAAGTCCCATACAGGCAGCAGGCCATTGTCTTCATATAATTGTAGCATGCTGTTTATCATATCTGGCAACCTTTCTTTTTGTGTAAAAGTAAAAAGAGGGTTTAGTGCTCGAAAAACATCCCATTGAGAAAACACCGTATACTTTTCTTTTCCTTTTTTGAAAAACAATTTTTTATTATCGTGTGTTTGGTAAGCACCATCTTTATCGCTACTAATTACAGGTGCAAGGCAAGTATGATACAATGCTGTATAAAATTTTGTTTTAATTGATTGTTCTTTGCTTTCAATTTTTATTTTATTTAGTTCTTTTTCCCATTTAGTTTCAGCAGTTTTTTTAACTTGAAGAAAAGTTTTATTTTCTACTTCTTTTAAAGCTAAAAGTGCTTTCTCACAACTCACACTGCTTATGCCCACTTTTACTTCTAAAGTTTCGCCATCTAATTTAAATTTTAGTAAGGCTTTTACTAAAGTGCCAGTATCTTGATTTAAATTATTTTTAATGCTGTTTAAAAAAGTATTTGTTACTATTTTTTTTGAAAACTTTGCGGCAAAATATACTTTTTGTCCCTTTGCCCAGCCTGTAGAATAACGATAACCAATAAGTGTATTATCATTTATTTTTTGCAACATTCCTGCAGTGCTTTTATCCCAATTTATACGAAAACCCATATCAAATTGCAACCAGCCTTCATTTTGTTTAAATTGATATTGATGGTAACCTACTCTTTCGGTGGCAGTAAAATTGCATTGTACGTTATTACCAAGTAACACACTGTAAAAACCTGGGTGTGCTTTTTCTGTAGTATGACTAAATGGAATTTTTATTTTTTCTTGATGAATAAGTGCTGTATCAGTAAGAGGTAGCACGCTAATATCACACCAATCGCCAATGCCGGTGCCACTTAAATGGGTATGGCTAAACCCTGCAATGCTATCGCTGCTGTAGTGGTAGCCGCTGCACCAATCCCAACCTTCAGTACCATTATCTGGACTAAGTTGTACCATACCAAAAGGCACTGTTGCTCCTGGGTACACATGACCATGACCTCCGGAGCCTAAAAAAACATCTACATTATCTATTAGCTTCTGTGCATTACAAATATTGAACAAAATGGAAAATGATAATACAAGGATTTTATTTTTCATATTTATAAATGCTTTTTAAATCTCATTTTATAAAAGTAGTCTCGAAAGTTCGGGAAAGTTAAATGATTAAGCGTGTGTCCTTACTTTCAGTTGGGACATACTGCCACCTAAGAGGCCCATAAAAATCAGCTTAACTGCATCAAAAAATTAAATTATAAGTTACAAAAAAAAACATTATATTTGGCCATGCTTTGCACCTCATAGTATTGTAGGTTTGACAATTCGCTTCTATCTACTCCTCACGCCTCTTTTATAGTAGATGGGATGGGGGAGAGGATACTACCTTATAAATGGATACTGGCCTTGAAACCAAGCTGTTTTATCTTTCACTCCCTCATAAAAGAAAAAGCATTCACCCTTAAAGCCAGATGCTCTGTTTTGTTGTATCATTTGGGTCATATAAGTGTCGCTCTGTATAGTTGCTCCCGACTTTACTAGTACACCCGGATAGAATGGTATTGCAGAGTTTCTGTAATAACTTTTTTGTTGTGCTATAGTAGCAGAATAAGCTGCTATATCATACCGATAGCACTGTGGTAAAATTGCATCCACATAACTACTATCTACCCATGTAGGCCAATCTTGCAAATATTCTGTAAGGCTAAATGGATAAGCACTTGGGCTCATGGAAAAAAGTATGTTAGGTTTTATTGCTTTTACTTCGGTCCTTAATTTTTTTAAAAATGCATTTAATTTTTTTGCTCTCCATTGTATCCAACCAGCATCTAAAGCATTTGTTGGAGGGTTTACTCCAAATTCTGAAAAGTATAAATTCTTGGTATAGGTGTCATACCCTGATGATGAAGGAACGGCGGGTAAACGATCGTCACCTTGTACCCCATCTATGGCATAATTGGTTGTTACTTCTTTAAAAAGACTAATCATAAAATTTTGCACTGCAGGGTCAAATGCATTGAGCCAATCAAATCCATTTTTTACAACCAAGGCACCACTTACATCTTTTGCAGCCCAAGTTGGTTGTGCAGCTACTATAGCTCCTCCATTTGCAGAATAAGAAGATGAAAAACCGTACTCAAACCAAGCATGTACTTTTATGCCAACTGCATTTGCTTCTTCTATCATTTCTTGTAAAGGATCTCTACCTACAAAGTTTGGTCTAATGCGAACACCTATCAAGTTTTGCATTACAGTACTTGGATAACAAGTGTTACCATTATTATAAACAACCATAAAAATATTATTTATATTGTTGGCTTTGCAAGTTTGCACACATGCTTTAATATTCGCTCTACTATCCAACGCTGTACTAGCAGCCGTTGTAATCCATGCACCTCGCAATGCATTCACATCCCAAACTGGAACAGGTGTTATTGGATTAGGATTCGGCGTGGGCGTAGGTGAGCTGCTTTTTTTACAAGAAAAATTTACAAAGCACACAAATAAACCTATTATAAGAATTGGGATACAAAACTTTTTAGAAACAAGCATAGTCGTCATTTTAAATTATGTACGAACTTAATTAATAAAATTTACAAAATATCGATTGTTTATAAAAAAATTAATTAACTTACTTTTTCTTAAACAAACCTAAAACGATTTTGCTTACACAAGAATTAAAAAAAAGACATCCAATAAGTTGGATTCCAACTACATGGTTTGCTATGGGATTGCCATTCGTAGCACTTGCCCAGGCTAGCGCAATCATGTATAAAGATTTAGGTATAAAAGATGCGCCCATTGCATTTTGGACATCTCTTATCATGTTGCCCTACACATTAAAGCCATTGTGGGGGCCATTTTTGGAAATGTATAAAACAAAAAAGTTTTTTGTTTACTTTACCCAAATTTTTACCGGTTTGCTTTTTGGTTTGGTGGGAGTTAGTTTACATCTGCCTCAATTCTTTAGTTTTTCTATAGCTATTATGGCCATAATTGCACTTAGCGGTGCTACGCATGATATGGCTGCAGATGGAGTTTACCTAAATGAATTAGACGCAAAAAGGCAAGCACAGTATGTAGGATGGCAAGGTGCATTTTATAATATTGCCAAAGTAGTATCTGGCGGAGCACTAGTTTATTTAGCAGGTGTTTTACAAAAAAAGATTGGCATTCCTAATGCATGGATGTTTGTAATGTTTACTTATGGTATCATTATGGTAATACTTGGTATTTATAATATGAAGGCCTTGCCTAATAGTAGCGAAATAAAAACGGTAACCTCCATCAAAGAAGGGTTTACAACTTTGAAAGATGTTTTTATAACTTTTTTTCAGAAAAAGAATATTTGGTTTAGTCTTGCATTTATTGTCTTCTATAGATTTGCAGAAGGGCAAGCAATAAAAATAACGCCACTTTTTTTTAAAGGCTTGCGCAGCGAGGGTGGGCTCGGATTATCTACAGAGGCTATAGGTATATATGGTATATGTGGTTCTGCAGCATTTGTACTCGGATCCATTGCATCAGGATATTTTGTTTCTAACAAAGGTCTCACAAAAAAAACTTTACTCATTCTCTGTGCATTCTTTAATATTCCATTTGCGGCTTATGCATATTTAGCAGTGGCATTACCTACAAATTTATTTACAATTGGTGCAGCTGTAGCAGTAGAATATTTTGGTTATGGGTTTGGTTTTGTTGGTCTAATTTTATTTATGATGCAAAATATTGCTCCAGGAAAATATAAAATGGCACATTATGCATTTGGAAGTGGACTCATGAATTTAGGATTTATGATTCCCTCTATGGTTAGTGGCTTTGTGAGTGATTTTTTAGGATACAAAGAGTTTTTTGTTTGGGTTTTAATAGCAACTATTCCTGCATTTTTAGTTACATGGTTTGTGCCATTGGCAAAAGTTGAAGAAGAAAATGAACAACTACTTTAGTTTGTTCAAGTAGTTTTATAACAACAAAATGACATTAATTAGGTCATATGAATTTATTTAAAAGAATTATTTTTGGATGTTGCTTTTTGTTTTATTATGAAAATATTTTTTCGCAAGCTCTTATAGATTCTTCATACAAAACAACATACTATGAGCAGAAAGTAACCATGTTCGGTTTGATACCTAATGAACATGGAGAAATAATTTTTTTAGGTGATAGCATCACAGATATAGCAGAGTGGTCAGAAATTTGGAATAACATTCATGTAAAAAACAGAGGTATTTCTAGCGACAATACGTTTGGAGTTTTAGCGAGGTTAGACGAAGTGTTGTCATCTAAACCTGCAAAAGTTTTTATCATGATTGGTATAAATGATATTTCTAAGGATACACCTGATTCTGTAATAATAAGTAATTATAAAAAAATTATTTCAAGGGTCAAAAGAAATTCACCGAAAACAAAATTATATGTACAAAGTATTTTGCCTACAAACAATGAGTTTACAGAGTTTAAAAGGCATCAAAATAAAATGGAACATATCAAGTATGTAAATGAGGCGTTAAGGCAAATATGCAACCAAGAAAAAATATTGTATGTTGATTTGTTTGCTGCATTTATAGACGAAGATGGTAAGCTAAACAAAAAATATACAAACGATGGCTTGCATATAAATGGCTATGGTTATATGAAGTGGACGGAGGTATTGATGAAGAAGGGGTTTATGAAGTAGTTATAAAGTTTTCATTGCCACAGATTCACAGTTCTGTCCTTTATTTTTAAAACAATGTTTTTATGCAAGGTGCAAATTTTATTGTAGATGATGAATATCCTCTAAAAAAGGAAATAGGTATGATAATTAATATAGTTTATGACATTTACAAACATTTAGGGGCAGGGTTTTTAGAAATAGTGTATAAGGACGCATTTGAATATGAGTTTCAAGAAAAAGAGATTTTTTACGATCGTGAGAAAGAATATGAAGTAAAATATAAATCAACAATATTGAAACAAAATTTTATGCAGACTTTGTTGTTTTTGGTAAAGTGATTTTGGAAATAAAAGCCAAGCAAGCAGGATTAGCAAAAGAAGATTTTGCGCAGGCTATAAATTATTTAAAAGTTTTAGGATGTAAGATTGCTTTATTAATAAACTTCACAAAAGAAAAGTTAGAAGTAAAAAGAGTTATTTATTAAACTAATTATAATTACATTTTTGACAACAGTACTAACAAAAAGCTTAAAGTATAGCAGACCAAAACCATGAATCTGTGTATTTACAAAAAAGTGTAATGAATTTGAAACATAAAAAACTAAAACTGTGAATCTGTGGCTTAACAAAGAATATGTAGTACATCAAAAACATAATTATGCTAATAACGGGAACATTTATTGACGAAATAAGCCATGATATACCCCACCAAAACTGGGGAGCAAAAGAATGGGAGCAGGATTTTTTACACATGAAGGCAATTGGTATTGATACAGTAATAATGATTAGAAGTGGTTATAGAAAATTTATTACTTATCCATCCAAATATTTAAAAAATAAGTATGGCTGTTATAATTCACCTACAGATTTAGTAGAACTTTTCTTGTCACTTGCAGATAAGTACGAAATGAAATTTTATTTTGGTCTGTATGATAGTGGTCATTATTGGGATACAGGAAATCTTATTCATGAAATAGAAGACAACAAATTTGTAATAGATGAAGTGTGGGCATCTTATGGTCATCATAAATCTTTTAAGGGGTGGTATCTTAGTATGGAGATAAGCAGAAAAACTATTGGAGCTGTAGATGCATTTCGTAATCTAGGATTGATGTGTAAGCAGGCAAGTAGTGGATTACCAACTTTTATATCTCCTTGGATTGATGGGAAAAAAGCAGTGATGGCTGCAGATGCTGCACTCAATAAGGTAGATGCAGTAAGTGTAGCAGAACATGAAAAGGAATGGAATGAAATTTTTAGCGGTATACATGGAGCTGTTGATGCTGTTGCTTTTCAAGATGGTCATATTGATTTTAGTGAGCTAGATGCTTTCTTTGCTGTAAATAAAAAATTGGCAGATAAGTATGATTTGCAATGCTGGACTAATGCAGAATCTTTTGATAGAGATATGCCAATAAAATTTTTGCCAATAAAATTTGAGAAATTAAAGCTAAAGCTGGATGCTGCTCGAAGATCAGGCTACGACAAGGCAATTACATTTGAGTTTTCGCATTTTATGAGTCCACAATCTATGTATCCATCAGCGCATAACTTATACAATCGATATCAAGAATATAAAAATGAAATAATTAAATTATGAAGAAAATAGTATTGCTTTTACTTATAAATATATCTGTTTGTTCAAATAGTGAAGCACAGAAAAAGGCTGAAGTTATTAAAGGGACTTGGGTTACGAATGTAGCCAGTGAAATCTTAAAATCGAAAAGAAATATAAAAGAAGGAATAAAGTTATGTAAGAAAAATGGTATCAATAATATTTATGTTGTTGTTTGGAACCAAGGTGTAACTATGTTTCCAAGTAAAGTGGTAGAAGAATATATTGGGGTAAAACAATCCAAAATTTATGGCAATAGAGATCCTATTAAAGAAATAATAGAAGAGGGACATAAAGAAGGTATAAAAGTACATGCTTGGTTTGAATTTGGTTTTTCGTATAATTATGGTGATAGTAATTGTTTATGGCAAAAGCGTTATCCAGATTGGGCTGGGAGAGATGTAAAAGGAAATCTTTTGCAAAAGAATAAATTCTTTTGGTGGAATTCCTTAAACCCTGATGTACAAAAATTTATGACAAAATTGGTACTCGAAGTAGTAAAAAAATATAATGTAGATGGCGTTCAAGGAGATGATAGATTACCTGCAATGCCAAGCGAAGGGGGATATGATCCGCTCACAAAAAAGCTGTATGCTGCAGAAAATAATGGGGCAGAACCACCTTCGGATTCTAAAGATAGCTCTTGGGTTCAATGGCGTGCTGACAAACTCAGTACGTTTTGTAAATCTTTATATCAATCAGTAAAAAAAGTAAAACCAACTTGCATTGTTTCTTGGGCGCCTAGTATTTATCCTTGGTGTAAGGAACAGTATTTACAAGACTGGCCAAAGTGGTTGGAGGGTGGCTATGCTGACTATGTTATTCCGCAATTATATCGTTACAAAATTTCAGATTACGAACGAATTTTAAAGGAACTTAATACACAAGTAGGGAAAAAGTATAAAGGAAAAGTTTTCCCAGGCATACTTTCTTCGTTGGGTGATGGATATCTTTCTTCCCCAGAGTTGAATGCACAAATGATAGCACTAAACCGTAAATATGGTTTTAAAGGAGAAGTATTTTTCTATTTTGAAACATTGAAACGCATGAAAGAGAATTTTTATAAAAAGTAAAAAATAAAATAAAAAAAAGCATTATGAAAAGATTAGCCAGTTTAACTTTTTTAGGATTAGTAATACTTATATTTTCTTGTAAAAAAAGTAGTACACCTATTCCTACACCAATACCGATTATACCTTCGGTAACTACACCACTCATCACATTACCCGCTGGCTGGAAATTTAATAGCACGCTTTCCACAAACTTTCCATTGGGTAGTATGCAAGCGTATAAATTTGATACTATTTGGGCAGGCAGATCTACAAAAGCTGTGTGCCTTGTTTATAATAGTGCAAATACGGGAATAGAATTTAAACCAGTGCAATCTCCTACGGCAAAAAAGCCCACAGAATTTTTCGCCCAAGAAACTGGTGTATATACCTGCATCAACGGTGGATATTTTGGCGGGAACCAATCTTTTAGTTTGGTTAAGTACAATAATATTGTATCGTCTCCTAATGTCAAAATTTTAAACAGGATATATAACGGTGTTAGTACGCCATATTATGCTACAAGAGCGGCTTTTGGAGTCACATCGGCAGGGGCGCCTAATGTAGGCTGGGTGTACAGTGTTGGATCTGGTAACGATAATATTTATAGCTATCTTGCTCCAAGTCCCAATGTAGAAGGGCAAGCACCTCAAGTTGAACCAACATCATTATTTCCTAGTGGTGGTAGTGTTTGGAATGTAGCCAGTGCTATAGGAGGTTCACCAATGTTAATTAGAAATAATGTGGTAAATATTTCGGACGTAGCAGAACTTATTAGTATAAACAACACTACTTCTCGTCCTAGATCTGCTATTGGTTATACCTCAGGTGGTATGGTAGTAATACTGGTAGTAGAAGGAGACAATCCAGCTGGTGGATATGTAGGTATGAACCTCGCAGAGCTTGCAGATATGATGCGTAGCCTTAGCTGTACAAACGCTATGAATCTTGATGGAGGTGGGTCATCTATGATGGTGATAGGAAATCAACAAGTAATACGGCCAGGGGATGCTGCAGGAGAAAGGCCTGTAGTAAGTGCCGTAATCATTAAGCAGAGATGATTTTTATATATTTTTTTGTGCAGCAGATATATTTCTGCTGTACATTTTTTATATAATTTTTGATAACAGTATTTATAGATCTCAGAATGGAAGTAGTTAAAAAAATCAGATTTATATTTGCATTATCAGCAACTTGTCAAATATATTAAACACTCCAATTGAATACCTCACTGGTATTTCTGCACAGCGAGGAGAAATGCTTCGTAAAGAATTGAACATTCATACCTTTAATGATTTACTCAATCATTTTCCTTTTAGGCATATTGATAAAACACAAGTTGATACTATTTCCTCATTAACTATGCAAGATGAATATGCTTATGTGGCGGGGAAATTAATTAGTTTAGATTTATTGGGTGAAGGAAGAAGTAAAAGGCTTGTAGGAAAGCTAAAGGACAATACAGGATCTTTGGAATTGGTTTGGTTTCAGGGAATTAATTTTGTAGAAAAAATAATGCATGTGGGGCACCAGTATTTGGTATTTGGAAAGTTAGGATTTTTTAATGGATCGCCTCAAATTGCCCATCCTGAAATAGAAAATTTTGCTCCGCAAAAAATGGATGGAAAGCAAAGCCTAGAGCCTATTTACCCCTGTACAGAAAAATTAAAAGCAAGAGGTATTACCGGCAGTAATATTGGAAAATTTACCACAGAGTTATTTTCTAAAATCTCAAAAAAAGATGTTCTAGAAAACTTGCCCGAGCATATTATTAAAGAGTATAAGCTATTAGGCCGTTTTGTCGCTTACCAACAAATACATTTTCCCATTACCGAAAAGCATTACCAACATGCATTGCGTAGATTAAAATTTGAAGAGTTATTTTTTGCACAATTAAGAATGCAATTGATAAGGTTGGAACGTCACCGGTTTAGCAAGGGAAATATTTTTGATACGGTGGGTGATTTGTTTAATAATTTTTATAACAATTATCTACCCTTTACACTTACCAATGCACAGAAGAGGGTTTTGAAAGAGATTAGAAAAGATGTAGGCACTGGTAGGCAAATGAATAGATTGTTACAAGGCGATGTGGGAAGTGGAAAAACAATGGTAGCCTTGTTGTGCATGCTCATAGCTGCGGATAATGGCTTTCAATCTGTATTAATGGCACCTACAGAAATATTGGCTACACAACATTTAATTGGTATTACAGAAATACTAAAAGATATGCCAGTAAAAGTTGCATTGCTTACAGGTTCTATAAAAGGAAAAGCTCGAAAAAAAATATTAGAAGAAGCTGAAGATGGGACTATTCATATTTTGATTGGCACACATGCGGTGATTGAAGAAAAAGTTAAATTTAAGAACCTAGGTTTAGCTGTTATAGATGAGCAGCATAAATTTGGGGTAGCACAGAGAGCGCAATTGCGAGATAAAAATACAATCTCGCCGCATATACTTGTAATGACTGCAACGCCCATTCCACGTACACTTGCACTCACTGCTTATGGGGATTTAGATTACAGTGTAATGGATGAACTGCCACCAGGTAGAAAGCCAATAGATACTATTCACCGCAATGAAAGTGCAAGACCTCAAGTAATGGATTTTATAAAGGGAGAAATTGCACAAGGCAGACAAGTGTATATTGTTTATCCTTTGATAGAAGAAAGTAGTGCATTGGATTATGAAAATCTGATGAAGGGATATGAAGAGGTAAAATCATTTTTCCCTGAGCCAAAATACTGGATAAGTATGGTTCATGGAAAACAGCCAGCTGAACAAAAGCAATCGAATATGAATCGTTTTGTAACTGGAGATACAAATATAATGGTAAGTACTACGGTGATTGAGGTAGGCGTAAATGTTCCAAATGCTTCAGTAATGGTTATTGAAAGTGCAGAAAAATTTGGCCTGTCGCAATTGCACCAGTTGCGAGGGCGAGTAGGAAGAGGTGCAGAAAAAAGTTATTGTATTTTGCTTACTGGTCGTAAGTTGAGTAATGATGCAAGAGAGCGCATGAAAATTATGGTAGCTACCAACGATGGTTTTGCTATAGCCGAAAAAGATTTAGAAATACGTGGGCCCGGAGAAATAGAAGGTACAAGACAAAGCGGTGCTTTAAACTTTAAGCTTGCAAGTATTATACAAGATAAAGCCATGCTAGAAGTAGCAAGAAATACTGTAGAAACTTTATTAGAAAATGATGGCGATTTAGCATTGGAGGATAACCTGCCTATTAAGAATTATCTCATCATGCAAAAAGGGAAAACAAAATGGAGTAAAATTGCTTAAAATAAATGATAGAAATCCTCGAGATTCAATTTACAAGATACACTAGCTTGATAAATTGCTAATTCAACAAATCCAAATAGTAATCATCTAATAATGTTATACGTAAACTGCTATTAGAATTTTTTATGGAAAAAAGCTTAAATTGTAGCAAATTTTTCAGTTGAAATTCCTTAGAACCAGATACATTATTTATGTTATTTTTTTGTGCACGGTACAATTAAATGTACTTGCGCAAATTGAATTTGTACAAAATAAGGGACAGTGGAATACTCAAATAAATTTTAAAGGCGAATTTAACAGCGGAGCTTTCTTTTTACACAAAAATGGGTTTACAGTAAAACTCAATGATACAAGCGACATGAGAAAAGCGGCGGAGCTTTCTCACGGTCACCGCGAAAAAGGTGAACGTAATCCCTCAAATTTTAAGTTTCATTCTTTTGCATACAATGTAAGTTTTATGGGGGGAAATGCTAACCCCGAAGTGATGCCTGATAAGGCTTTGCCTTCCTACAATAATTATTTTATTGGAAACGATAAATCTAAATGGGCGGGAGATTGTAAAATTTATAACGCGGTTACCTACAAAAATATTTATCCTAATATTGATATAAGGTATTACAGTACACAAAATAAATTGAAGTATGATTTTATTGTGCACCCCGGTGGTAATCCTTCAAAAATCATCATGCTTTATGATGGTGCTGAGTCGTTAAGCATTACTAATGGAGAGTTGGTAATAGGAACTTCCTTAGGGGCTGTGAAAGAGTTAGCTCCATATGCATACCAAACAAATGTTGCTTCTCCTAAAAGTATTATTACCTCCTATGTTGTTGAGCATAATACCGTAAGTTTTGCAGTAGGCAAGTACGACAAAAATGCCACTCTTGTGATTGATCCACAATTAATTTTTTCTTCCTTTACCGGTAGCACATCTGATAATTGGGGATATACCGCCACCCCAGGCATTGATGGAAGTTTTTTTGCCGGAGGAATTTCTTTTGGTATTGGCTTTCCTACTAGTTTAGGAGCGTATCAAACTTTATTTAATGGTGGGGAGTATGACATTAGCATTTTTAAATTTTCTGCCAACGGCACAGCCAGAGTTTATGCAACCTACCTAGGGGGTAGCAATAAAGAACAGCCACACAGCATGATTGCAGATAGTTTGGGTAATTTAATTATTGCAGGAAGATCTAACTCACCAAATTATCCTTTACTTACAAGCATACCCTCAACAGGTGCAGGGTATGACATAGTAATTACAAAATTAAACGTGGCAGGTTCTGCTATTTTAGGTTCAGTAAAAATTGGCGGCTCGGGCGATGATGGTGTGAATATTGGAGATAAAGAGGTAGCACCATTTGGAGTACAAAGCATAAGGCTAAATTATGGAGATGATGCAAGAAGTGAGGTAATATTGGATGCAAGTAATAATGTAATACTTGCTTCCTGTTCACAATCAAATAATTTTCCTTTGCAAGCACCAGTGCAATCAACCTTTGGAGGATTGCAAGATGGAGTAGTTTTAAAGCTCACCCCCAATTTAAACTCATTAATTTTTTCTACTTTTTTTGGTGGTGCAGGCGATGAAGCTTGTTATGTAGCTGCAGTAAATCCACTAACAGGAAATCTGTATGTAGGCGGAGCTACCACAAGCAATAATTTACCAGGCAGTACTGCGGGTACCATCAACTCAAGCTTTCAAGGTAATATTGATGGTTATGTAACAGAGCTACAACCCAATGGTGGCGGCATTATTAAAACAACTTATATTGGCACTAGCAATGTAGATGCTGTGTATGGGCTTAAATTTGATAGACAAGGCTTTCCGTACATAATGGGAACGAGCCGAGGTAACATGCCCAATACACCTGGTGCATTTAACAACCCCGGTGCAAAGCAATATATTGCCAAATTAAGAACAGATTTATCTGCATTTATTTACTTGTCTAACTTTGGAAAATCAGATCCACTGCCGAGTATTTCACCTATCGCTTTTTTAGTAGATAAATGTGAAAATGTTTACGTGTCAGGTTGGGGTGGAGATGTAAATACCATTACAGGCTACCCAAATAGCGGTACATTAGGTCTGCCTGAAGTGAATCCATTTACAAATATATTCGCTGCAGATGGGTCAGATTTTTACTTTTTTGTTTTAAAGAGAGATGCTCAATCGCAATTATTTGGCTCTCATTTTGGGCAAAATGGCGCCGCCGGCGATCATGTAGATGGTGGTACAAGTAGGTTTGATGATAATGGTATAATTTACCAAGCAATTTGTGCCAATTGCTTGGGTTTTGGGCCTGCTGCGTTCCCTACGTTTCCCAACGGTCCTACATTTCCGTGGAGTAGTATTAATCCTAGTACAAATTGTAATTTAGCAGCAGTTAAAATTAATATGAATTTTTCAGGCGTAGTTGCTAATATAAAATCGTCTATTTTAGGAGTGGTAAATGATACGCTAGGTTGTTTTCCAATACAAGTAGATTTTAGAGATACGGTGCAAGGTGCTGCTAAATACTTTTGGAATTTTGATTCAAATAATTTCCCTGGTAATACTGATGCAATTACTACCACCCCTTTTGCATCAAATTTATATATTTCGGGCGGTGTTTTTAGAGTACGTTTAATTGCAGAAGATTCTACTACTTGTAATATTAGAGATACCTCTTACATTAATATTTATATCACAGATAGAATTGTAAACACAAATATATCTGCTCAAAAGATTGGCCTTTGTACAAACTATAAATTTCAATTTACAAACAATACGCAAGCATCTGATGGTACTGCATTCACAAACACTTCTTTTGTTTGGGATTATGGAGATGCTTCACCAAAAGATACGGTAAATAAAACGCCAGTACGAATACATAGTTTCCCCGGAGCTGGCACTTATTTTGTGCAAATGACTACCATCGATAGAAGATTTTGCAACACACCCAAAATAGATACTATAAAAATAATTATCAATCCAAATGTGGTTTCAAGGCCAAAGCCAATAAATCTTACTTGTGGGCAAGTAGGTGGTATTTTTGATAATGAATCGTTGAATGGAACCCAATGGAAATGGGAATTTTTTAACGCCGTAACCGGCACGTTGATAGGCATATCAACAGATTCATTAGCAAATTTTAACTTTCCGGGGCAAGGAAAGTATAAATATAGGTTGATTGCAAACAATCCTAATGCTTGTAATTTAAGTGATACATCTGCTTATTTCTCTATAACAATTATCAATAAACCAATTGCAAAATTTGATTATACACCAAACCCACCTGAAGTAAATAAGCTTTTTAAATTTATCAACCAATCTAGTTTTGCCACACGATATTTGTGGAACTTTGGCGACGGACAAACATCAACTTTGTTTGAACCTACGCACGAGTATTTGCGAAAGCAAAGTTATATTGTTAAATTAATAGCATATAATGAGTTTGATAATTTACAATGTACAGATACAGCGAGCCTAACAGTAACTCCTATAATAGATCCACTACTCGATGTGCCAAATGCATTTACACCGGGTAAATTTGGAGAAAATGCCATTGTTTATGTAAGAGGATTTGGTATTGATAAAATGGATTGGAGAATTTACAACAGATGGGGGGAGCTGGTTTTTAAATCTTCAGATAAAAAAGTAGGATGGGATGGTTTTTATAAAGGAAAATTACAACCAACTGATGTTTATACATATACCTTGGATGTGGTATTTATAGATGGAATAAATTTAAAAAGAACAGGAGATATTACGTTATTAAGATGAGTAAACCAATTTGTTTTATTTGAGTCATAAATAAATTATAAGTTAAGCATATAGAATTTTAACTTATTATATTTGGATATAGGAAACTTATTCATCTTTCTATTCGTTATTAGTAAGTATATTGTATTAAAATTTTGATATTGAAACACGTAAAGTTTATACCGTGGAGGTTGTTCGCAATGATTGTTTTTTTTCTTGCACAGAAAGCTGTATTTGCTCAAGTAGAATTTATTGAAAATAAAGGACAATGGGATAAACGAGTAAACTTTAGAGGTGATTTCTCAACAGGCTCTTTCTTTATAGAAAAAAGTGGATTTACAGTTTTGTTGAATGATACGAATGATTTAAGGAAAATACATGACTTTGCGCATGGTTCTAGTGATCCTAAAACCATTTATGATAAAGAATTAATGCTGCATTCATTTGCTTACAATGTAACTTTTCTTGGGGCATCTTCAACTGTAGAACCTTTTCCAGATAAAGCTACCCCAAGCTATAATAATTATTTTATTGGCAATAATGAAAAAAATTGGGCATCCAATTGTAAATTATACAATGCAATAACGTACAAAAATATTTATCCAAATATTGATCTTAGGTATTTTAGTACCTCCAATAAATTGAAATACGAATTTATTGTTCATCCTGGTGGCAATCCCAATGCAATAGCAATGAGGTATGATGGGGCTGTTTCTTTAGCGATAAAATATAAAGAATTAGTTATCGGAACAACACTAGCCACTGTAAAAGAGTTGAGTCCCTACTCTTATCAAACAGGAAATACAGCAAGTAAAGATGTAGAGACAAAGTTTATTATTAAAGACAATGTTGTAAGTTTCAAAGTAGAAAAGTATGATCAAAAAGCTACACTAGTTATAGATCCAACTATCATATTTTCTGTATTTACTGGTAGTACGGAAGACAATTGGG
>JANMFB010000216.1:0-3110 GCA_031377605.1 Ferruginibacter sp. | reverse complement strand
TTTAATAAACTTTTAAACGAAGCTTTGCCATTAAGTACAGGTATAGTAGCTAAAACGGTATGTTCTGTAAAAAGCTCCGACCGACCTATGATTACAAAAATATAGCCAATAGGATATACCAATGCCATCATTAAATATAGTTTACCGGGACTTACTTCCGTTTTAAAAAAAGTATAAATTATACCAATAACCAGTATGCTAAAACCCACTTCTAAACCTGCAGAAAGTGAAGATATAAAAAGCCCGATATTAGAACGACGGTGTTCTTTTAACCCAGCCTCTATTTGATCAACCATTATTTCATATGGCTCTTTGGGCTGCTCAGGAGTATGCTCAGGTACTTTTATTGGCTCTTCTTTTTTTACAGTATCCATTTCCTTCTTTTTTTAGTATTGCAGGAAGTCAATACCGTTATTACGCTCTTCAATTTAAGATGTATGCTTCCACTATCATTTTCCCAATATGCTCACATTCTAATAAACCCAACAATGCGGCAGGTAATTTATCAAAGCCTTTTACAATTGTCCCTTTTTAGTGTAATTATTTTTTCAAAGAAATCTAACTTAAAATGGATCACTTAATTCGCTTACTCTGATGAGTTTTTTATTTACAAACTCATTAATACCTAATTCAGAAAGTTCTCTTCCATAACCGGAACCTTTGGTTCCACCAAAAGGCAAATCGGCTTGCGTCCATGTTGGGTGATTAATAAAAACCATTCCCGTATCAATTTGATCAGCTATCCGTTTGCCTCGTTCTATATCTTTTGTGAATATGGAGCCACCTAAACCAAATGGAGAATCATTGGCCAAGTCAATAGCTTCCTGTTCATCTTTAACGGTAAAAAAAACTGCAACTGGTCCAAAGAATTCTTCATAATAAACAGGATTACCCGGCAGCATATTTGTTATAATTGTTGGTTGCATAAAAGCACCTGCTCTGTCAACTCTTTTACCGCCTAATAAAATTTTAGCACCGCCATCTACAGCTCTTTGTACCTGCTCTGCAATTTGAACTGCGGCCGCTTCACTACTCAATGGGCCTAATTGAGTAGTAGTTTCCATTGGGTCGCCAATTACCAGCGCTGCTAATTTATTTTTAAATTTTTCAAAGAACTCTTCAGCTATACTTTCAACTGCAATAAATCTTTTTGATGCAATACAACATTCACCATTGTTGTTGATTCTGCCTACCACAGCCCATTCTACTGCTTTCTCAATATCCGCATCTTCCAAAATGATAAATGCATCACTGCCTCCCAATTCTAAAACAGATTTCTTTAAATGCTTACCAGCTTCTGTAGCAATACTTGCACCTGCAGCCTCACTACCAGTAAGCGATACGCCTTTAATTCTTTTATCAGCTACAAGGACCGATGCTCTTTTTCCAGATATTAGTAAATTAGTGTAAAGCCCTGTAGGCGCACCTGCTTCTTTAAATATTTCTTCAATGGCAATGGCGCATTCCGGAACAATAGAAGCAAGTTTTATAAGTATGGTATTACCCGCCATTATATTAGGTGCGGCAAAACGGGCTACCTGGTAAAATGGAAAATTCCACGGTTGCACCCCTAACAAAACACCAATAGGGCTATGTCTTATTAATGCTTCGCCATGAACCGTATCTAAAATTTTATCAGCTAAAAAACTTTCGGAATGCTTAGCATAATAATCAAAAATTTCAGCACTTAATTTTATTTCGCCTTCAGCCTGTGTAACCAATTTACCCATTTCTCTTGTTATCGTTTGGGCCAGGGTTTTCTTTTTTTCTCTTAACAAACCTGCTACTTTGTGCAAAACCTCTGCCCGAAGTTTATAATCTGTTTTCTTCCAGTCTTCAAATGTAGCTGCAGCTTTTGCTACTGCCTTATCTACATCTTCGTCCATCATTTCTGCAAAGTTTTTTATAAATTCATTTGTTGCAGGATTTATTGTTTGAATAGCCATAATTTTATTATTTAAAGGTTATTTTTATAAGAGTTAATCATGTTTGGGTGCTTTATCTGCTTCAATACACCAGAGCAGCTCTTTTATAAAAACTGCAGCAAGTTTGTCCGAGTTAGCTTTATCCAATGCCTTTCCATTTTCATCATAAGCTTTATCTACCGTTGGAACAGAAAACATAGCAGGAATGGTCCAAGCCATCATTTTCCAAAGTGTAAATTGAAGTGCTACCATGCACTGTTGACCGCCAAACTGACCTCCCGAGACGGTGGCTATACCAATGGGTTTGTGTTTCCATTCTTCGTATAGAAGGTCAATAGCATTTTTTAAACTTGCAGGATAGCCTCCGTTGTATTCTGGCGTTACGATAATAATTCCTTCAGATGATTTAATCTTATCTGCAAATTCCAGAATATTTTTAGCCGGGTTATTCATTAATTTTAAGGTGCTTTCAAAAATGGGAAAGTTGTACTCCTTTAAGTCAATGATCTCTGTAGTTGCCAGTTTGTTTTCATTAAGATAATTTTGAAAATAAAGCGCTACGTTATGGCTTTTTCGCCCTTCTCTAACGCTGGCGGAAATGATTGAAATGTGTCTCATAATTATTATTTTTTAAAAAGTTTATCTATTTCCTTTGAAAGTTTTATATCCTTTTCGGTGATGCTATCCTTGGCTTCGTGTGTAAATAGTTGTATATCTACTTTGTTGTACACATTACTCCAATTGGGATGATGCCCCATCTTTTCAGCTGCAAAAGCTACCTTAGTCATAAACGTAAAAGCTTCTACAAAGTCCTTAAATTCAAAACTGCGTTGCAGTTGATTGTTTTGTTCTTTCCACATAATTATTTTTTTATTTTTTAGTACCACTGAGTACCATTTTTTTACTTCTTTATTTGTATTCAGTTTTGCTAATCTTAATGATCAAATGTTCAAAACCATTCATACAGCAATTAACTTTTAATCCTATACTTTTCTTATTTATTTAGAATAAAAATTTATTTCTCAGGAACACAGTTTGGCACCTTTTTATTTTTTTTAATTTTCATTCCCACTTTTTTGTATCCATCCCAGCAAGGATCTTTCGGCTGCTTAGCTTTTGATTTTGTGATACTTTTTTTCTTAGTTGCCATAATTATTTTTTCTTACTATAGAAATATTAAATTGT
>JANMFB010000100.1:0-2066 GCA_031377605.1 Ferruginibacter sp. | reverse complement strand
CATTTAATTTTGATAAGCAATGATAAAAAATTTAATCAAACGCAATGGCATATGCAAAACAAGTTTGTATTTCTGTTTAAACAACCACCAATATTATAAACTGGTATAATGGCGAGTACCACATTATTTGGCAAAATTATTTTCCTGTCTTTTATATCTCTCACAAGCATCATACTTGCATCTATACCATCAGGCTCTCCAGGATGTATGCCGTTATTGATCATTAAAACTACTTTGTTTTGCAACTCCCACTTTGCAGGCTCAAATGTTTTATCACTGCTCACCAATACCAAATGCAATGGATAACCTGCGTCTGTTTCACCCATTTCTTTTACAGAAACAATATCATTTTGCGTATCTAATTTTTTGTAGAAGTTAATAATCTCAAAATACGATGCAGATTCAGTGCTTTTGCTTTTCTCAAAGACTGTTTGTTGTGCAAAGGAGTTTTGTGTTGCGAAAAATAAAAGCCCAATAATAATTTTCTTCATGTTACAAATGTAATTTTTTATGCAAACAAAAATGCCTTCTCTTTTTTAGGAGAAGGCATGTAGAAATATTTGTTTACTATTATTTTGTAACTACAAAAGATTCGTTTATAACTTCTGTTCCATTTACCATTTTTAAAATATATTTTCCTGCTGCAAACATTGTTACATCAATTGTAATATTTGATTGACCTGTATTTGTCATTAGTTGTCTAATTAGCTTGCCACTAATATCTGTAATTTGTAAAGTACTACTCATCACAGGTGCATTGCTTAGTTTTATATTCAATAAATTATTTGTTGGATTTGGATAAACCAATACAGCATTGTTGTTATATAATTTTACAGAAACTATTTTACTTTTCTTTGTAGTACCATCTAGTTCTAGTGCTTTAACTCTATAATAAACTACAGTTGCTTTTGGCAAATTGTTATCATTAAAAGAATAGCTAGAAAAATTGTTTGCATTTACTTTTCCCACTTTCTCAAAGCTAGAGCCATTTATGCTTCTTTCTATTTCGTAGCTATTTATGTTTAATTCGTTTGCTACTTCCCACTTTATTACAACTGTGTTGTTGTTTCTTTGTGCAGTAATTGCAACAAAATCTACAGGTAATACACCCGGCAGGCATAGATTGCCCCATATTGCAGCCACATATTCTGGGCGGTCTACAAAAGGGTTTCTGTTACCTTGTTTTTTTTGAGTGCCGTCAGATATTAATTGAGCATAAATAACATTATTTCTATCTATTTCTTTTTGGCTTACAGGGTCTTGTATGTGCCATTTGTACATAGTTTTAAGGTACCAATCATCATAAATTTGTAAACGCCTTGTAGCTACATTTGTTTGATCTGTACTGCTAAGAAAAGCCGCATTTGCTGTTCCAATATTGCTCCAATTTTGACTAATAATTTCATCTTCGTAACGTACTGCCATATACAAAATGGCCCTAGCAAAGTCTCCTTTGTATTCATTGATAGGCTCAAAAACTATTCCTGAATAACCAAAATTTGTACCGGTACCTAATTTGCTACCTGCAAGTGATGGGTTGTTATAGCCTGTTTGAGGAACAATAGTAGTAACTTCTCCGTATGGGTAATTGCTATGCAGCGCATTTACTTTCCCATCCGTAGGGAAAATATGATGTGCATCTGATACCATTGGGCTCAATTGAGCAAACCAAGATTGAGGGGTAGTGTGTTCTCTGTTATAACAATCACCTTCTCCTGAATAAGAACCACATTGGTTTGTACCAAAAGTATACGTATACGGATCTGGCCCTCCAGGATTATCGCTATACATATCCCAAACAATATCTGCAGTATTTGCATCATTTCTACGCTTATCGGAAAAAGGGTACAAATTCCATAAGCCCGGTGTATAGCTTAATGAAGTAAAACCGGTACTTATGATTGTTTTAAGTGCAGTTTTAAGTGCTTGGCAAGTTAAACCAGCAGCTGCATCGTAATAAGTTGTTGGTGCACCGGTTCCTGAAGACGTTAATGCACTTCCGTTT
Organism: Ferruginibacter sp.; assembly: GCA_031377605.1. Classification (GTDB taxonomy): domain Bacteria; phylum Bacteroidota; class Bacteroidia; order Chitinophagales; family Chitinophagaceae; genus Ferruginibacter. The sequence continues at coordinate 61 of JANMFB010000100.1, read as the reverse complement.
AAAGAAGTCGTACTTAAATAATCAGGTTCGCCAGTACAATCTCCATTTGCTGCAAATACAT
>JANMFB010000193.1:0-9534 GCA_031377605.1 Ferruginibacter sp. | reverse complement strand
CTCAATAGAAGTTTGAGGTGTAATCAAAAAAATGAATAAAAGATTATGCTCTGTAAAATATTTCTTGTATATATTTTCATATTCATACATGGGTAAATCAGGTAAAATAATTCCTGAAACACCTGCAGCAGAAGCATCTTTACAAAATTTTTCTAATCCGTATTGCATTACAGGATTTAAATAACCCATTAAAATAAGAGGTACATTAATTTTCTTTTTTACATTATTTAGTTGTTCAAAAAGCAATTCAATGGTCATGCCATTTTCCAAAGCTTTCATATTGCTTTTTTGTATTACTTCACCATCTGCAATAGGATCACTGTATGGCATTCCTACTTCTATCATATCCACACCCGCATTTTGTAACGCAAGCAAAACCTTATTGGTACTATCTTTCTGCGGATAACCGGCAGTACAATATACGTTAAGTAAGTTGTTTTTTTTCTCTAAAAAAACTTTATCTAATTTATTCATAGCTCGTTCTTAAAAATTATCTATGCATCGTTTTTTATTATTGTTTAGCAGTCAGCATTTGTTCATTGATTTGGTCTCATTGGCAACAGTCTATCCCGTTTTACTGGACTTCGATGAAGTTCATATCTTTTGGCTTCTTTTATTATATTGTAGAGTAAAGCGATTTTTTAAACACAGCGTAAAAAGGGGACGGCACAGAAATTCACAGAGAAAAATTCTTATTCGTTGTGCCTTTGTTTTCTTTGTACCCTTGTGTGAAACAAAAACCTCACATCACCTTCATATAAGTTTCCAAATCCTTGTCCCCTCTCCCACTTAAACAAATAACGACCACATCATTCCTTTTAAATTTTATTGTATTCAGTACCGCAAATGCATGAGCTGTTTCTAATGCAGGAATAATGCCTTCCGTTTTTGATAAATGAAAAGCTGCTTTCAATGCATCTTCATCTGTTATGCTCACAAATTTGGCACGTTTTGATTTGTATAAATTTGCATGCATTGGCCCAATGCCAGGGTAATCTAATCCTGCAGAAATACTGTGCGGCTCTACCACCTGGCCATCATTAGTTTGCATCAATAAACTTTTACTACCATGCAAAATCCCAGTTGTGCCAAGTGCGGTTGTGGCAGCACTCATACCAGTATCTACTCCACATCCTGCAGCCTCTACTGCTATAATTTTTACACTTTTATCTTCTAAGAAATGATAAAAAGCACCTGCAGCATTGCTGCCACCACCCACACAGGCTATCACATGGGTTGGTAATTCGCTGCCAGTTTTTTGTAACAATTGTTTACGTATTTCTTTGCTTATTACACTCTGAAATTTTGCTACCATATCTGGATAAGGATGAGGCCCCACAACACTTCCAATGATGTAATGCGTGTCGTTAGGGTTGTTTATCCAATCTCTAATAGCTTCGTTGGTAGCATCTTTAAGGGTTTTACTTCCACTTGTTGCAGGTACAACTTTTGCACCAAGCATTTTCATTCGTGCCACATTTGGTGCTTGGCGTGCAATATCTTTTTCTCCCATATAAACAATGCACTCCAATCCCTTTAGCGCACATACAGTTGCAGTGGCTACACCATGCTGGCCTGCACCAGTTTCAGCAATGATTCTTTTTTTTCCTAAAGCAATTGCTACTAAAATTTGACCAATCGTATTATTTATTTTATGTGCACCTGTATGACAAAGATCTTCCCTTTTTAAGTAAATGTTTGTTTTATATTGCTTGCTGAGGTTTTCTGCAAAATATAAAGCCGTAGGTCTGCCAGCAAAATCTTTCAATAATTCATTAAACTCAGACTTAAACTTTTTTGTAGCAGAAATCTTTAAATATTGCTTTCTCAATTCTTCCACATTTGCATACAGCATTTCTGGAATAAATGCACCACCAAACGCTCCATAGTATCCATGTTCATCAGGACTAGAGAATATTTCTTGTTTCATATTTTTTTATAATAGAATACAGATTTTCAGGATAATAAAGATTAATTAATCAAAATATGATCATCTTGAAAATCTGTGTTTCAATTTTTTTAAAGACTTTTTACAAATTTCAATACCAACCCCATATCCTTCACTCCTGGCTCTTTTTCAAACAAACTGTTTACATCTACACCGAAATAATCAGGGTGTTTAAATGATTTTACCAATGCAGCATCATCAGGAGAAATACCACCACTTAAGAAAAATGGTTTTTCTATTTTACTATCTTTTAATTTTTGCCAATTAAATTTCTTGCCTGTACCACCTGCAACTACGCTAGACTTAGTATCAAACAAATAATAATCGCAAACATTATCATAAGGGGCAACGAGCTTATCAATAGACTCCACATTATCGTCAATGCTGAAAGCTTTTATCACTTCGGTATCTTCTGATAATTCTGCACAAAGTTCTGGTGATTCATTACCATGTAATTGAACCATGTCGAGTTCAAATTTCTCCACCATTTCCATTATATCTTCGTACTCCATATCTACAAACACACCTACCTTTTTTATATCTAGGTCCATTTCTGTAAGGTCTTCTCCATCTAGCTTATCTCCTGCATAGCGAGGAGAATCTTTGTGAAAAATAAATCCTGCAAAAGCAACATTTAATCCTTCTAATTGTTCTAATTGTTTTTTAGTTGTAAGTCCACAAACTTTAAGATTCATCATTTAATTATATTTTTTACAAAGTTATCGAATGCAGCTGCAGGATTGGTTTCTTTCATGAAGTTTTCTCCAATTAAAAACCCTTTAAAACCTGCATCTGTAAATGTTTTAATCAAAGCGGCATCATTTATACCACTTTCAGCAATTTTTATTTTTCCGTCAGGTATTCTTTTGCTCATAGCTAGCGAAGCATTTATATCTACTTTAAAATCCTTTAGGTTTCTATTATTTATTCCAATCATAATTGTATCATCACAAATACGATTGAGTTCGGTTTCATCATGCAATTCCAACAATACCTCCAAACCAAGGCCTACTGAATAAGCCGCGAGCTTTTTTACTTCCCAAGCAGAAAGGCAAGCAGCAATTAATAAGATAACATCTGCACCAATGGCTTTCGCCTCTAAGATTTGATATGTATCTACGATAAAATCTTTTCTCAGGATAGGAATATTGTTTACCCTTGCTCCAATTAAATCTTCATTACTACCTCCAAAAAATGTTTCATCAGTAAGTACACTCAAAGCAGCAGCTCCACCATTGCAGTATCCGGTTGTTATTTTCACAACATCAGCATGTTCATTAATAAATCCTTTGCTCGGCGATTTTCTTTTAAACTCAGCAATGATTCCAGTTGTATTTCCACGCTCAAAATTATTTATCAAAGAAATACATTTTCTAGAAAAATTTGGATATTGTTTAAGCATATCCTCAGACACAATTTTTTTTTGTGCAGCTACTTCAGTTCTTTTATATAAAATTATCTTCTCTAGAATGTTCATTATTCAATATATTTTCTCTAAAGTATTTTCTGTCAGCATGAGCTTGTCAAATTGGTTCCCATTCTATAAGGCATTATTCCTAGACTGAAGCGCCTTCGACAAGCTCAGGCTGAATACTTTTATGATTTTATTTATCCAATTAATTTTTTAAATGAGGCGAAAGCTTTACCACTTTCTAAACTTTCTACAACAATATTGTGACAAGTTTCATAATTGGGATATTTTTCTGTTGTGTGTAATGCCATAGCAGCGTTTGCAAAAACAACAGCATTTTGTGCCCAAGTCCCTTCACCTTTTAATATTTTTACAAATATTTTTCCAGCGTCTTCTGGTGAGTTACCACCGCCAATATCCTCAGGCATTACAATCCTTTTACCCAAAAAATACGGGGTATAAATCTTTTCGCCATGTTGTGATATTATTTTAGTATCAGTTGTAAGGCTAATCTCATCGTATCCGTCCAAACTATTCACAATAGAAAATTTATCATTGCTTTGTTGTAATACATAATTGTATAATCTTCCTACTTCTGCATTGTACACTCCAAGCATACGAATTGCGGGGTTAGCAGGATTTACAAGTGGCCCCATTAAATTAAAAAGTGTTCGCACGCCTAGTTGCTTGCGTACATGCCCTACGGCTTTTAACGCAGGATGAAAAAATGGGGCATGCATGAAAGTTATATTAGCATCATCCAATTCCTTTTGTAGGGCAGCTTGTTCGGTTTTAAAAGTATAGCCGAGTTGCATTAATACATCGGAAGAGCCCGTAACAGATGTAGATGCATAATTGCCATGCTTAGCCACTTTGTTACCCGTGCCTGCTACAATAAAACTAGCCAAAGTAGAAATATTAAAGGTATTTTTCCCATCGCCTCCGGTACCTACAATATCTATAACATCTTCCTCAAAGTGAACACGCAATGCCATTTCCATTAATGCATTTCTAAAACCAAGCAATTCGTCTATGGTAATAGTCCGCATCAAAAATATGGTCATAAAGGATGCAACTTCAGCATCAGTATAAATACCTTTACCAATATTCATCATTACATCTTTAGCTTGAATAGCAGAAAGACTTTTATATTCAAATAAATAGTTTAATATTTTTTTCATAATAATTTTTTTAATCCATACATCGGGACAAAGAAAACAAAGAGACAAAGAAAATTCACTATCTACTAAACTTTCTAAACTTATCTCAATACTAAATACTCAATTATTTACTCCAAGCCAATTCCTCATTATCAATTCTCCATCTGGAGTAAGCACACTTTCCGGGTGAAATTGTACTGATTGTAAATCGTATTGTTTATGTTGCATAGCCATGATGAAACCGTTTTCATCTTTAGCAGTTATTTCAAAATCGGCCGGCAAAGTTTTTTCATTTACGATCCAACTGTGATATCTGCCTGCAACAAATTCATCCGTCAATCCTTTAAATAATGGAGAACGATTTTTCGTTTGTAACATTTTTGTAGCTACACCATGAAACACTGAAGAAAGATTTATCAAACTACCTCCAAAAGCCTCTGCTATTGCTTGATGCCCAAGACAAACACCCAAAATTGGTTTTGAAGTTGCATACATTTTTATTAAAGGCAACAACAACCCTGCTTCTTCAGGAATTCCAGGCCCAGGAGACAAAATTATTTTATCATATTGAGCTATATCATTCAGTGCTATTTTATCATTCCTAAACACATCTGGTTTTGTATCGGTAATTTTTTCTACCAAATGAACCAAGTTGTATGTGAACGAATCATAATTATCGAATACTAATATTTTCATTTCAATTATTATTTTACAATCAAGTTTGTTTTGCTTCCCAAAATTTTTTAGCAGTACCTTGTCTTTACCTTTCTGGAAAGAAGTAAGACACTAAGAAAAAGCTTCGCTTTTATTTTTTACTTCCGAATTATTTTGCAGATATGGCGGTAAGGTGTTTTATTGAATCCCGAGCAATATTGAAAAAATTAAAGGTTGGTTTAAAGAAACCCCGTTTTACCCTATTTCCAATCAACAATTAACTATTAATAATTCAGCCCTCCAAACAATTTTCAACACACTTCAACGCTTTATATACCGTTCAACAAATTTCAACTATTCATTCCTTCTGCCAATACAATCGCTTTCTTCAACGCTGCTAACTTATGTCCTACTTCTTCTAGCTCTGTTTGAGGATTGCTACTAACCACCACGCCTGCACCAGCTCTGTAATGCAATGTATTGTCCTTACACAAAAATGTACGAATCATAATGGCATGATTACAAGTTTTATCAAAACCGATATAACCAATTGTACCCCCATAATAACACCTACTGTCTTTTTCAAAGCTATCTATCAGTTGCATAGCTTTATACTTAGGTGCACCGCTTAGTGTTCCTGCAGGGAAAGTTGCTCCTAAAATCTTAAACGGATTATTTGTTGCAGTCACTTTGCCTTGTACTTCGCTTACCATATGTATCACGTGCGAATAAAAATTTATTTGCTTTAATTGTGTTACAGCAACATCTGTGCAAACGGTACTTAAATCATTTCGGGCAAGATCTACCAACATAATGTGTTCTGCATTTTCTTTTGGATCATTTTCCAATGCTATCGCCATTTTTTTATCCGCCTCATCATCACCTGTACGTTTAAATGTTCCTGCAATTGGATGCACTGTAGCTATTCCATTATTTATAAGTACTTGACTTTCTGGGCTAGATCCCATTAATTTATAATCGCCATAATCAAAATAGAAAAGATAAGGCCCTGGGTTTACACTCCGCAAGCTTCTATACACATTAAATTCATCTCCTGTAAATTGTTGCTTAAAACTTCTGCTTAGTACAATTTGAAAAACATCTCCACGCTTACATGCATTAATTCCTTGCTCAACGATATTTCGATATGCATCATCTTCCATATCTTTTTGTTCCAAACCGTTTATGGCAAAGGGAAAAACAGGAACATCTTTACCCCTCAATATGCTTTCTACATTACTCAATTCACTTTCATATCCATCTATTTTATTTTCGCAAAGGTAAATCTCATCTTTAAAATGATCTATTACAATTACATATTGATAAAATCTGTAGCGGATGAGCGGAATACTATTTAAATTCTTCTTTGAAGCATCAAATTTTATTTGCTCAAAAAATTGAACTGCATCATAAGTACTATAACCAAATAAACCTTGTGCAATGCTTGCAATTTTTTCAATTGGTTTTACCGCTTCAAAACTACCCAAGTAATTATCTAAAATACTTGAAAGTAGATCTTGCTTTGTTAAAGTAAATATTTCTGTTTTTTGACCTGGATATTTATATTCTGCTTTTTCAAAATCGGTAATCTCTATTCCACCTAATGCATTTATAGCAATGATAGAACGGCTATTCTCTCCTGCATGCGAATCAGTACTCTCCAAAAGAATTGTATCTCTAAATTTATCCCTCATACGCAAGTATATACCAACAGGCGTATAAAGGTCTGCAGGTATTTTTTTGCATGATGTGTTTAAAACAATTTGCTTCATTTGTTTAAATTAAAAAGCCCCGGCATGTGCCAGGGCTCGTTTAAAAATATATTATATACGGCTTTAGCACAATCAAGTTTGACTGAACCACCACCATCCTCTGTTATTTGTTGTTTGTATCATTGGTTTGCAAATATTAGGAGAAAGATTGAGAATAAAAAATTTTAATTAATAAAGATTTTGGGGAAATGCTGAATCGTTTCAAATAATCGTTGAGAATTTCGCATGTTGGTTTAGCTATATTTTTTATACTCACCTATTATTTACATCGCTATCAGTGGCTAGAAAGTACGCATAATAGTGTTTGGTGGTTATATGGCTTAAGTTTCTTTTATGACCTTTTTAACTAATTTAATCACATCTTTGTAAAAAGAAAATATTTAACTTGAAAGCACTTCTACTTTACCTGTTGCTATTTGCAAGTACTGCAATAAGGGCTCAAAAAATAGAAGCTATTTATGTAAATCTTTACACAGATAGCTTAAAAAAGGGTACACACAATTATATAAATATTGATGGTCAATTGAGTAACGGAAAATATTTACCCCTCGATAGTACAAAGATTTTATTTACATGTGCTAATGCAAAATTTGCAGGTAACTCCATTATTATTCCTACAGATTTTACCTTTGAAAAAGTTACTATAAAAGCATCGTTGAAAAATGATATAAGAATTTTTAAAGAATTTGAGGTCTGGGTGAAAAAAATGGAAGACCCTCCGCTTAAAGGCTTAGCAGAAATAGAATCAAAGTCAAATAATACAAAGAAGAAAAAGGGGGATAGATAGTTTCTAAAATTTGATTAAAAATAAAATACTATTTCTCAAAAAAGAAACTTCAATAAAGTGTACATGTTTAAATGGCTGTTCTAAGTAAAATTTAAAGAAAATTCCTAATTATGTTTTAAATGCTTTAAAAATAATATGCTTAGTAAAAATATAATCCTTTAAATGTTTTGCTTTGAGTATTATCTCTAATTCTTACTGAATTCGGATAGTCTAAAGAATTATAAGTGTATTGATAACTATCGTCATAAGTAGTAAACCCACCTGTTGAAGTGAGAATTGTAATAATTTCTTGAGTTATATTATTTCTGTGCTTTGACAAACCAACATAAATCGAATTGCTTTCTGGGTTGTTTCCTCCCTCTATAATGAAACCTACCGGGAAAGTAGGCGAAAATTTATAGAAAGGGCAATTTCTATTGTCGTAATTAATTGTTTGTAAGTTAGTAAGATTAATATTGTAAGTATTATTTCCTGCATTATACAAAAAAGAAGTGTCACGTTGTGAGATAATATTACCATTCACATCGGTTTGAATAAAATGTTTTGTTTTTGAGTATTGTTGACCATTTTTCCTTGTAAAAGAAATATTTGTAGAATTTAAAAGGCTAAAGTCATAATTAAATGTATTGGTTATTGAAGTGCCTGAATACTCAATCAAAGAATCATTTATCATTTGTCCAGTAGATGAATAGGTGAAATATTCTTTTGTAAAGTCTATAGATGACGAAGCATATGTTTTTAATATAGTAATTAGTGTATCAGTATTATTGTAAGATAAATCTGTATAGTTGATATTTCCATTTCTATCATCTGCAAGTATTTTTGTACATCGTCTCAAATTATCATATAAAAATTTGACTATTGTGATTGTATCATTCGGAGAAGACAATGTAGTATCCAAGAGTATAAATTTCTTTAAAGTAATTGTATCCAGATTATTTGAACTTGGATCACTATCTATCAGAAAATCTTTTTGACAAGAGAATGTAAAAAAAATTATTGAAAAAGATAGTACTAAATATTTTTTCATTTTGGCCATAATTTAGAGAATTACATTCCAGCTTTAAAACTTAATTTCCAATAAGCCGATGTTAACAAAAAAACTCAATAGACTTTTTATAATTTGTATTTATTGTGAAATATTTTTTTTTGATAATTTTTTATTTCAACCGCTCCACAATATCTAAACCATTTTTTCTTGAAACATCTTTTGCAATATCATAACCAGCATCGGCGTGGCGAATAACTCCCATGCCTGGGTCGTTGCATAGCACACGACTTATTCTTGCTGCTGCATCTTCGGTTCCATCTGCTACAATCACCATACCTGCATGTATACTATAACCCATACCCACACCACCGCCATGATGCAAGCTTACCCAACTAGCCCCGCCTGCAGTATTCACCAATGCATTAAGTATTGGCCAATCTGCTACTGCATCGCTACCATCTAACATCGCTTCTGTTTCCCTATTTGGGCTTGCTACACTTCCGGTATCTAAATGATCTCGCCCAATTACTATGGGTGCTTTTACTTTTCCAGTACGCACCAATTCATTAAATGCTAATCCTGCTTTTTCTCTTTCCCCCTGCCCTATCCAACAAATGCGTGCCGGTAATCCTTGGAAAGCAATTTTTTCTTTTGCCATTTTAAGCCAACGAATCATCCCTTCATTTTCGGGGAAAAGATTTATCATTAATTCATCTGTAACGGCAATATCATTCGGGTCGCCACTCAATGCTGCCCACCTAAATGGACCTCTACCCTCACAAAAAAGGGGGCGTATGTATGCAGGTACAAA
>JANMFB010000178.1:0-5812 GCA_031377605.1 Ferruginibacter sp. | reverse complement strand
CTGTTCCTGTAATACCGGGCGTGGACATAGAAGTACCGGAAATTGTTCCGTAAGTATTCATGGGAGTATAAGTAGAAAAAACATTTGTACCCATTGCTACTATTTCAGGTTTTACCCTGCCATCGTGTACAGGACCACAACTGCTAGAGCCTGAAAGTACTTCGGCAGAAGTTATATTACCAACAACAATATTATTTTTTGCTGCTTTGCCTGTACCTGTTATTGTACCCCAGCCACTTGTACAACCTGCTTGGTTATTACCAGATGAATGGCAATGTAGGTGATAAGGAAAATTGTTTAGGTTTATATCTGTATTTCTTGCTCTTAAAGAATATCCTGCAGATGCTCCTGTTAATCCACATTGTACGCCTAATCCATCGTGATAAGAATGATTACTAGAAATCAACATTTTTGAAGGAATCTCTGTTGCCATTTTAACCTGCACATCCGACGAAAAACCATCGTAAGAATAAATGGTTGCATTAGGAGCCATGCCTTTTGCAATTGGGTTAATAATACCCTTACCTCCTACGGTGCCCGATACGTGCGTACCATGACTCCCTGCCCCGCCTGGATCCACATTTACTAGTCGTCCTGCTGGAGAAAAGTCTATATGCTGGCTTGCTATTTCATCAAAAATACCAATGTTCATTCCATCGCCTTTTAAATTTCTTACTCCATCTTGTAAAATATTTACTCGATGTAGTGACCTTCCTAATAAGTTTTCTGGTTGATTTGGTGGATCAATAAATTCTAGCCATTGCACAAAAGATAAATTTGCAAGCTTCTTTACATTGTTTTTTGGTACTCGTACAATAAAGTTTTTAAACATTGGTTGTTCACTTACTATACTTGCACCAACATTAGCAAGCGCATTTTTTATCTTTTCCTTTGATAGTAATTCGTACGTAAGTATAGTTATATCCACAAAACCTGCTTGCTTAATGGCGTGTGGCAAAGCCTTTCCTGCCAGAACCTCCCGAGTAGCTTTATCTGCTGCGTTTAAAGAAAATACGCTTCGCAAAGAAAATGATTTAAGCAAACCTAAATCAGCACTTACCTTAATACTTGCTGTGTATGCATTGTGGGGTAAATAATCTATTAATTTAATGCCATCATTTTCCAGTTGCTCTTTTTCTTTTTGCGTAGGCAAAACTTTAAACTGAAGCACAACATAATTTTTATCTTCAAATTTGCTTTTTGTAAATAAGCTTGAATTCTTTGAGATATTATCTATGTTTTCTTCAGGAATAAATTTTCTTGAATTTAAAGAAACTGTAAAATCTTGCGCAAATAAGTATGCTGGAAATAGCATTATTATGATTGCAATAATAATCTTTTGGTAGAAAAATTTCATACTTTTTATTTTATTTTATTAATTTTAATGAGCTAAATTAAGCCATATTAGGTTTAAAACACATTAATACATAAAATTTTTAAGAATTTAGAAAATATACAAATGCCTTTGGGATTGAAGTTACCTTCCTAGCTTGATAATCAAAACAAACCATCCCTGTTTTTGCCTTGGCAATCAAAATACTTCTTTCATTTCGGATAGTGGAGATTTCGTAGTACAACTCAAAGCTTACTTTCTGTATTTCATCCACAGCAATATTAATATTAAGAACATCTCCATAAAAAGCCTCCCCTTTGTACTCTACTGCAAGATCTGCCATTATTAATGCAACACCATCAATTTGTAATTCAGTTTTATTATTACTTGCAAGCCATTGCATTCTAGCTTCATGTATGATACTTACGAGTGCATCATTACCCAAGTGATTTCCATAATTTATATCTGTTATACGCACAGGAATAATGGCAGAAAATATTTTATGTTCGGGGATAGTTATTTTTATTCGTGCCATTATTTTTATAGTTACGGTTTTTGGGTTATTTGTTGCGAGTTTTATTTTTTTCGTTATATGTTTTAATTTTTGGTTAAAGGTTGCGAGTTTTGATATTATGTCACGAAATTATCGAACAGTTTTTTCTCCATACTTGATACTATATCCTCGCATTCAAAAACTCAATCAACTTTCCCATAGCCTTTTTCCTATGACTATACTTATTTTTTTCTTCCAAATTCATTTCTGCAAAAGTTCTGGCATCTCCATCTGGTATAAAAACGCTATCATATCCAAACCCTTTATCGCCTCTTTCTTCTTTAAAAATCTTACCTGTGCAAATACCTGTAAACTGTTGCTCTTTACCATCTAAAATTAAAGAAATTACCGTCTTAAATTGTGCACTTCGTTCTTTAATCCCATCCAAGTTTTTTAAAAGCAAAGCAATATTTTTTTTGTTATCTGCTTCATCTCCTCCGTACCTTGCACTTCTCACACCAGGCGCACCATGTAGGGCTTGCACTTCTAAACCAGTGTCTTCGCTAAAACAGTTTTGATTGGTTATTTTGTATATCACACTCGATTTCTCTCTTGCATTTTCTTCTAGTGTTTCATATGGCTCTGGTATATCAATATCAATTCCTGCTTCTAGCAATGTGATAATTTCTAATCCCTCAAATAATGCAGATTTTATTTCTGCTACTTTATTTTGGTTATTTGTTGCGAATATTAATTTCATTAGAACAAGTTTAAGGGTTGAATATTCTTGAAGATGGTTAAATTTATTGAGGGGTTGAATTTTGTTGAAGGGTTGAAAGTTGAGTAGTTAAAATTGTGCAACTAAAGCATAGTAAAAAATTGGCGCCCCTTCAACCCTTAAACTACTTTCAACTGCCTTAAACTGTTTTTAAATCCCAAACATTGCTCTCAAGCAACCCCACAATTTCTTTTTTTCCTCTGTATTTCTTTCTAATTCTGAAAGGCTTGCTGCACACAAATATTGCTGTTTATTGTATTTCTGTATTTTGTAAAGCGGAATCTGCACAGGGAAGTTTAATAAATGTGGTGCTGTATCAAAGAAAATAATATTACTTGGACTAAATTGTTCATTTAGTTTTTCATAAATAGCATCAACATTGCCATGCACATTTATAAGGGCAACATCTTGCATAGAAATATTACATGCATTTAAAATATTCATTAAAAAACTTAAGGATGCGTCATCTAAAAAAGCATGTGTTTCTCTATTTACTAGAAGCAAAATATTTTTCTCATTTTTACCCAAATGCCTCATTAAATTTATATCATTTTGAGGATATTTTTTATTTTTATCATGATGCTCTAAATTAATATCCTTCGCTGTTTTATCACTAAATGATTGACTTTTATAATTGCCTTCAAACATTAAGTTGTTTTCGTATAATTTTTTTACCAAAAAAGGAGAAAGTTTGATGTTATCTAATCCCATAAAAAAGTCATTTCGATTTGTATTTTTCGTTTCTTTGCACTAAATTAAAGAAATATGATTGCTGCTACGAAATTTAATATTACAAAGATAGAACGAAGTAAACTTAACGACATTAATCTAGAAAATATTCCTTTTGGAAAATACTTCACAGATTACATGCTTGAAGTAGATTTTGAAGATGGTGAATGGAAAACTCCCGAAATAAAGCCATATCAACCATTATTAATTCAACCATCACTTGCTGCTATTCATTATGGACAATCAATTTTTGAAGGTGTAAAAGCTTACAAAAACCCTGCAGGCGAGGCTTTTATTTTTCGCCCGCAAGATAATTTCAGAAGATTCAATATATCTGCTGAAAGAATGCAAATGCCACAAATACCTGAAGAAATTTTCATGGAAGGTTTAAAACAGCTTATCGCTTTAGATGCAAATTGGATTCCTGCCAAAGAAGATCACTCTTTGTATATTCGTCCATTTATGTTTTCTACAGACGAAACAATTGGCGTAAAACCTAGTGAAAATTATAAGTTTATGATTATCCTAAGTCCTACTGGACCATATTATGCAACTCCAATGCGCATTTATGTAGAGGAACAATTCGTAAGAGCAGTACCAGGCGGTATCGGCTACGCAAAAGCAGCAGGTAATTATGGTGGTGCCATGTATGCAACTGCACAAGCAAAATTAAAAGGCTACGATCAAGTTTTGTGGACAGATGCATTTGAACACAAATATGTGCAAGAATGCGGTACCATGAATGTATTTTTTGTAATAGGGAATAAAGCAATTACACCTGATTTAGATTCGGGAACTATATTAAAAGGAGTAACAAGGGATAGTGTAATAAGAATATTGGCAGATATGGGACTAACAGTGGAAGAACGTGATTTAAACATAGATGAAGTGATAGAAGCGCACAAAGCAGGTACTTTAAAAGAAGTATTTGGGACTGGAACTGCCGCTACCATATCACTCATAAAAGAATTGCGCTACAAAGATTATGTAATGGAATTTGATGTAGAGAAATGGGATGTAGCACCTAAAGTAAAAGATATTCTAAACGGAATACGCTATGGAAAAAAGCCTGACACCTATGGTTGGATGATGAAAATGTAGTAAATTGTGTATGAATAAACTTAAAAAACCTTCTTTATTGAAGGTTTTTTAAGTTTAATATAGTAGTATTAAATTGGCTACGATACTTATCTACAAAGGTTTTTATGCAATCTTATATTTAAATTATGGGGTTAAGTTAAAGCCGGTTTCTAACAGGTGTGTATAAAATCCTATTTTTTTTCAGACTCATTGAACTTTTTACAATTAAAAATCCTACCTTTGCCGTCCGAAAAAAAAGGTTAAATACATGCCAACAATACAACAACTGGTAAGAAAAGGAAGAGAAATTATTAAAGCGAAAAGCAAGTCTAGAGCATTAGATGCTTGTCCGCAGCGTCGTGGAGTATGTACAAGAGTATATACTACAACGCCAAAAAAACCAAACTCTGCCCTTCGTAAGGTAGCCAAAGTGCGTCTTACAAACAAAATTGAAGTTATTGCCTATATACCAGGAGAAGGTCACAACTTACAAGAGCATAGTATCGTTTTGATACGTGGTGGAAGGGTAAAAGATTTACCAGGTGTACGTTATCACATAGTTCGTGGTAGTTTAGATACTGCGGGTGTGAAAGATCGTAAACAAAGCCGTAGTAAATATGGTACTAAGAGAGCTAAAAAATAGAATCTCAGTACTTAGAGATAATAGATTTTAGACGTTAGACATTATACAATAACAAATAATTACACAAAAATAGGGTTGAGTAAAGTTTTAAACCTTGAAGAAATTCAGCCCATAAACTAAAAATTAAAAACAATGCGTAAAGCACAAGCCAAAAAATTACCCCTAGCACCCGATCCTAAATTCAACGATAAGTTGGTTACACGTTTTGTAAACAACATCATGTGGGCAGGTAAAAAAAGTGGAGCATACATCATTTTTTATGATGCATTAGATAAAGTTGCAAAAGTAACAGGTGAGGATGGATACGAAGTATGGAAAAAAGCTTTGGCCAACATTACACCAGGTGTGGAAGTAAGAAGCCGTCGTATTGGTGGTGCAACTTTTCAAATACCTTCTGAAGTTCGCCCCGATAGAAAGATATCTCTTAGCATTAAATGGATGGTACGTTACAGCCGTGAAAGAAACGGACGTAGCATGGCAGATAAATTAGCTAACGAAATTGTAGCAGCAAGCAAAGGTGAAGGTGCTTCTTTTAAAAAGAAAGAAGATACACATCGTATGGCAGAGGCTAACAAAGCATTTGCTCACTTTAGAGTTTAATTACAACAATAAATTTATAATATAAAAAGCCACCCTTTTCAGGGCGGCTTTTCCATACTTTTTGTGCTACCACTCAATGTTTGCCAATAAGTTGATTCTAGGTCATTGATTTAATTGGTGGGCGGTACAGGGTTCGAACCTGTGACCCCTACCATG
>JANMFB010000173.1:0-19799 GCA_031377605.1 Ferruginibacter sp. | reverse complement strand
GTGGGAGAGGCTTACAGTTATAACACCGGTAAAAAGATGGTAAAATTTTCTGAGGAAGAAATTTTAGATTCGGTTTACAAAAAATTTAAGGATAAAAAAATAAGCATACTTGCACCGCTTGTTCGGGGGCGCAAAGGGCATTACAGAGAATTGTTTGAAGATATTCGTAAGAAAGGTTTTTTAAAAGTAAGGGTAGATGGTGTAATAATGGATTTGGTAGCACGCATGCAATTAGACAGATACAAAATTCACGATATTGAAGTGGTTGTGGATAGACTGCAAGTAACAGATGATATGAAATTCAGGGTAAGCCAAAGTTTACAGAAGGCTTTGCAAATGGGAAAAGATTTGCTATTTATTTTACCTAACGAAGAAAAAAATGTAGTGCAATACAGCAAGCAACTGATGTGTCTTGATACTGGTATAAGTTACGAAGAGCCTTCACCTAATGCATTCTCATTTAACTCTCCTTATGGTGCTTGCCTATCTTGTAAAGGGCTTGGTACAGTTTATCAAATAGATTTGGATACAATAATACCCGATAATACTTTAAGCGTAAAAGCCGGTGGTATAGCGCCTTTGGGAGAGGAAAGAGTAGCACATATTTACAAACAAGTAGTAGCTGTTGCAAAAAAATATAAAATTAATTTAGATAAACCTGTAAAAGAATTATCACAAAAAGCCATCAACGTTTTATTGTACGGCAAAGAAATCATTGAAGATGAAACGGACCTTGTAGATGTAGATTTGGAATTAGATGCACCTAAGGGAAATTTTTACGATACCGAATTTGAAGGTGTAGTAACAATGGTAAAAAGGTGGTTTATTGCAAATTCATCTACCGAAGCAATAAGTGAATGGGCAGGAAAATTTATGAAAAATAGCCCTTGTAAAAGTTGCGAAGGTACAAGGCTACGTAAAGAAAGTTTGTGGTTTAAATTTGATGAAAAAAATATTGCAGAACTAAGTGCAATGGATTTGGATATTCTGTTTAATTGGTTTGAAGGGGTAGAGGAAAGAATATCAAACAAACAAAATGCGATTGCAAAAGATTTATTGAAGGAAATTAGAGAGCGATTACAATTCTTATTAAATGTTGGTTTAACTTATCTGAATTTATACCGGCCCTCCAAAAGCTTGAGTGGAGGCGAGTACCAGCGAATCAGGCTTGCTACGCAAATAGGCTCTCAACTCCAAGGTATTACCTATGTGTTGGATGAGCCGAGTATTGGTTTGCACCAAAGAGATAATATGCGTTTGATAAAAGCGTTGCAAAATTTAAGAGACATTGGAAACAGTGTGTTGGTTGTAGAGCATGATAACGATATTATGCTTGCGGCAGATTATTTGATAGATATTGGCCCCAAAGCTGGAACCCATGGAGGAAGAATTGTTGCTGCAGGTACTCCAGAAGAAGTATTGAAATCTGGTAGTAATACTGCAAAATATTTGAACGGCGAAAAACAAATTGCCATACCTGCGGAACTAAGAAAAGGCAATGGGAAATTTATTGAACTAAAAGGTGCTACAGGTCATAATTTAAAAAATGTTTCTGTTAAATTGCCTTTGGGTAAAATGATTTTGGTAACAGGTGTAAGTGGTAGCGGAAAATCTACATTGGTAAATGAAACATTGTATCCATTGCTTGCTACCTATTGCTATAAAAGCAAGGCAGTAGCCATGCCACATAAAAGTATAAAAGGTTTAGAAAATATTGATAAAGTAATAGAGATAGATCAAAGCCCCATTGGGCGCACACCACGGAGTAACCCATCTACCTACTGTGGTTTTTTTACAGATATAAGAACATTGTTTGCTGCTATACCTGAAGCAAAAATTAGAGGGTATACCGCAGGGCGTTTTTCCTTTAATGTAAAAAGTGGCCGATGCGAAGTTTGCGAAGGTGGTGGTATGCGTACCATCGAAATGAATTTTCTGCCAGATGTCTACGTGCATTGCGAAAAATGTAACGGCAAAAGATACAATAGAGAAACATTGGAAATTCGGTACAAAGGGAAATCAATTAGCGATGTATTAGATATGACGGTAGAAGAGGCAGTAGAATTTTTTAATGCAGTACCATGGATTTACAGAAAAATAAAAGTGCTGCAGGAAGTTGGGCTTGGATATATTACACTTGGGCAAAGCTCTGTAACCCTTAGTGGGGGAGAAGCACAGCGGGTAAAGCTCGCAACTGAATTGGGTAAAAGAGATACAGGAAAAACTTTTTATATTTTAGATGAACCAACAACAGGGTTGCATTTTGAAGATATACAACACCTGCTCGATGTGTTGAATAAATTAGTAGATAGGGGAAATACCGTAATGATCATTGAGCATAACTTGGATATGATAAAAGTTGCAGATCATATTATTGATATTGGTCCGGAAGGCGGAAATGCAGGAGGAAATGTGTTATACGAAGGTGAACCTTTTGGAATGATAAATGTGAAAGAAAGTTTTACGGCAGTTTATTTAAAACAAGCGTTTAGGCAAGCGGGAAGATTATGATTCAAAAAATAAAAGATATCCTTTTGTAAGCTATTTAGGTATTACAGTAAAATTCTTTGTGAACCCTGTGTAATCTTTTGTGAGCTTTGTGGTTCAAAAAAAGTAAATCAATTTTCTACCACCTCTACATCATCTACATGAAGCAACGGAATATTTTTAAATCGTAAAATAATATTTGCTGTAGTAACTACATCTTTTTGGCAATAGACAGCTATGCGTTTTATATTTATTTTTCGTTGAGCTTCATCACCACTATGAAATAATTCTCCTACCATGCTACCATCTATATCATCTTTAGAAGATGGTACATTCATAGCGGCTGCCAATAATTTTAAAGAAGTATAATTTTTATAATCACCAAAACGCCAATATTGGAATGTGTCTATAATATTGGTTTCCCAAGGTTTCATATTTTGAAAATCCAAGTAAGTAGGGATTGCTGTATTATTTACAAGAAGCCTTCTGCAAATAAAAGGTATATCAAATTCTTTGATGTTGTGCCCTGCAAAACACCAACGGTTGTTAAAACTTTCTATTTTGGATATTGTTTGTAAAAAATCTGTAAGTATCTTTTTTTCGTCATCTCCATAAAAAGATTTTACCCTTATTTTCAAGTTTTGTTCTTTTATAAAATATCCAATACTTATACAAACAATTTTAGAAAACTCGGCCATTACTCCTGCACGCATCGGATAAAAATCAGCGGCTGTTAAACCTTCAGGAATTATTTTAGCAGTTTTTTCTTGCCATAATTCCTGCCAATGCGCTTCTAATAAATTAAAAGAAGCCTCAACTGATGCTGTTTCTATATCAATGACAATAAGATCATCTACACGAATGTTATGCATATTAAAAATATTTCATGTACAATTTAATACAAAAAATAATTCCATCAGTTTTTTTGCTGATGGAATTGTAAAAAAAAGCGCTGAAATAAATGTATTTCTTAGCTTAGAAAACTAAAAAGTGAACCCTGCTGAAACCTGTATAGCTTGATTCTTCCAAATTTTGTTGTTGTTCGTGTTGTTTATGTCTGTTAATCCAAGTTTATATCTTGCGCTAATGTTTACAAATGGTAATTGTATCCAAAGCCCAGAAATAGCGCTCCATTCTCCATTTTTATAAATATTACTTACATTGGTTTTTAAGCTATCTACTGTTTGTTTTAGCAAGCCACCATATGCAGGGCCTATTTGGAATTTTACTTTTTGTGTAGGGCCAATATTTATGTTTAAAAATAGTGGCACTTCTAAATAATCTAGTTTGGCTCGATGTTGTGTGCCACCTAAAAATAAATCATCGTAAATAGTATTTGCATCATCTGCAAATTCAGATTGTGTTTGTACAAAACTTACCTCAGGTTGGATTCCTAATTTTCTAGTAATATTAAATTGGGTAAATACTCCTGCTTGGAAATTATAATTGAATGCTTGATTGTAAGATTTACCATCAATCTTATTTATATTAACCCCGCCTTTTACTCCAAAACGGAAAAAACTTTCTTTTTGTGCTTGAGCAGACAATGAAAAAAATAAAATGGCAATAATAAAATTTGGTTTGTTTAGAATTGATGATTTTAGCGATGTCATAGTATAATTTTTATAGAGAATTACTTTTATTTAATCGAAAATAACCAAAACCGTACCATATTTAGTTTTTCAATTGTTAATAGTTTAATTTGTTGATTTGTTTTAATAATTGAGTCATTAAAGATGCTATACCATCTTTATTTCATTAGTAGTCCAAAAAGCTATGTTGAAATATTAAATGTTATTATGCCAATTGTAATGCACTTTGGATAATGAATGATTATAATCAATATAAAATATTTTGAACTGCCAAGATGAATTTAGCGTACTTTGAATAATTTGGTCAATAAAATTAGCATCAAAGCAATTAGTTATTTATCCGAAGTTAATTTAAAATGAGTTGTGATTTTTTAGCACTTAAGATTGGTTTTGAAAAAAGGTATTTTATTTTTATTTAATATTTTAAAAGTGGAAGTAATTACGGAGAAAAATTTCATTTCTATTTGCGATAAATTATGTGCTATAGATATAGATTTACAAAATATTGTTACGCTATATGGCTATCCGCCTATGTGGACGAGACCTATTACATTTCAGACGCTTATATTAATAATTTATGAGCAACAAGTATCGCTTGCAAGTGCTTACGCTGGATTTAAAAAACTGAAAGACAAAGTAGGCTACATTACGCCCAATAAGATTTTAGCCTTGTCAGATGAAGAAATGCGTGCTTGTTATTTTACAAGGCAAAAAATGGGTTATGCTCGAGGTTTGGCTTTAGCAATAAAAAATAGAAAATTAATATTGAGTTCATTTATTAATAAATCAGACGATGAAGTCAGGATAGAACTGAAGCAACTAAAAGGAATTGGCGATTGGTCGGTAGATATATTTTTAATGCATGCCCTACAAAGAACTGATTTATTTCCTTTGGGGGATATTGCATTAGTAAATAGCCTCAGGGATAATAAAAAACTAGATAAAGATTTTCCCAAAGAAAGAATGCTTGCCATAGCTGAACCTTGGAAACCTTATAGAACAGTAGCAACAATGATTTTATGGCACCATTATATCAAAAAAAGAAACTTGAAAATTCTAGGATG
The DNA here is from genome assembly GCA_031377605.1 of Ferruginibacter sp. Classification (GTDB taxonomy): domain Bacteria; phylum Bacteroidota; class Bacteroidia; order Chitinophagales; family Chitinophagaceae; genus Ferruginibacter. The sequence goes on along the minus strand of JANMFB010000173.1, from coordinate 14,656 downwards.
ATATTGTAGAAGATAATTTTACCGTTGAGTAATTATATTAATTTTATAAAGAAACAAAAACCCCTTCTTCTTTATAGAGAACGGGGCTTTATTTATCTTAAGTATAGCATCTAAATACTAATTCATCTGTCTATTTATAATTTTTTCGAGTAGGCTAGTATTCATAAAACCATAATTATTTAAGAAGTGGTTAAAAATTTCTTTGTTTATATCTTCTTTGTTTTTCTTTAAAAGATTTGTACGCAATATGCCAACTTGCTCTGTAAATTCTGGCAAAGAAATAATTACAGGAATAAACTTTATAAGCTCTTTTGATTTACCAGCATCTTGATAACAGAAACTAACCGTAGAAATTTCTTCTGGCAATAATATCTTCCCATTGTCATCTACAAATAAGCTAGCATTAAAGTAAATTCCACCTTGGTTGGTTGGCACCTTTTTTAATATTTGCTTTCCATTTACTTCATATTGTAGAAAGAAAAAATGCTTACTATCTAAAACATAAGTTGGGTCTATCCGTATTAATTCATTTTCTACAAAAAAAGTTTTATTGTCGGCATTTGGACTTTTGAAAATTTTTGCAGGATCATTTATTTGATCACCTAAAGCTCTTGTACTTAATTGCGCTTTAGAGGATGCAATAATGAGTACATCTTTAATAATAGCTACCCACTCCATCTGTATTTTTTTCTTTGCATTACTTCCTAAAATATCGAATCTACCTTTAACTGGACTTATGCAGGAGATTTTTGATTGCTGATCGGTAAAAACCAATTGATCATTATCTTCAAGCTTATCGCCTATTTTTAAATTGATTTTTGCGCCTTGTAATTTTACATTTCCTTTTACAAAAGTTACATAGTACACTTCACTTTTAGCTACTTGAAAAGCAAACATGAATAATAAAACTAGCTTCATAATTAGTTTATTTAAAGTTAAAATAGGTGTCTTTTATGGAAGTATAAAATTCGCCAATCTTTGGAAGTTTATTGGTTTTATTTATAAGGCCAATAATATATTCTACACAATTTAAGTACACGGCAAATATAAGTATGTTAACATACACATTAAAGAGGAGGTAGGACAGGATAGAGATAAATCCTAATTTATAAACATAATTTAAAAAAGATGCAATAAATGAGGGTTTCGGTTGAACTTTTACACGGCGATGTTTGGTATTACTAAAAAATAAAAAGTAAGAAAGTATAGTGTAACTAATTAGCATCAGCAATACCCACCACAAAGAAACAATGTGGTAGCCTTTTTTCAGCATTAAATAAGTGTTGAGTAATATAAAAGTACCCGGTGTTTCTCCATAAATTGTTGAATGTGTATCGTTATCAAAATCTGCAATTAGTACTATTCTATTTTTTAAATAATCGTTTATAACAACTTCAGGGGGCAATACAGATAACTCTGAAAGATTTACAAGTGGGTATTCTTTTCCTTCAAAGAGTTCATAGGATCTGATAGGAAAATCTATAACAGGATTATTAAAGATGGGCCATCCTTTATCCGTGTTGATAATTTTTCCGCTTACAATTTTTCCATCATCGAGTTTATTGTACATAAAAACAGGTACGGAGGGTATTTTTTTTTGCTGAACGAGGTTAAATTTTAAAAAAGCATCACCCGTAGTTTTATAATCTGCAATGGCATAGTTTACATTAAATTTAGGTATTTCGAAAGAATCATTTTCGGCAGCATGTATAGGGAATACGGCTTTTTTTAACCCTTTAACAGATTCGGAAAAGGTAGAATCATTTGGTGAATCTCCTTTTAAATAAACATCACACAAAACAAATTTTTGTGGGTTATTTCCTGCCTTGATGATATTAAATAAAGCTGCTAGTTGGCCCCTGTCGGTAATCACTTCTTTTCCTAAAAACTCCTCGCTTGCAATAAGTTCTTTATCGTGAGCTACGTTTATAAATAAGAAATCTTTTGAAGGAGGGTCTTCATCTATTTGCAAAACCGTTCTTTTTATTGTAGAAGCCCATTTTATTAAAGTTGCTTCGTTACCATATGTTGAGGAGGAACTTAACCATACCCATGATGCACCGAACAACAAGATTCCGTGCAGCAAAGCAATGAGCCATCTTTTTATTTTGCTGTTCATGTATCTTTTATTTTCTACTAAATATATAATCCCCACCCACATGCCCCGCCAACTCCAGCGTGCCATAACGCGGTTCTGTTTTACTTTCTGTCATCACCGCTTCTATTATTTGGTTGATGAACATTTTTTGAGCGGTTAAATATTTGTCTTTGTTTTCGGTTAAGGCTTTTACGAGGTATTTCATGAAAACACTTTCATCTGGCACTTCCGTATCGTTACCGGATGTTATGGCTACACGGGTTATTTTATTATCCATTTCTTTTAATGCAGCTGGAGCATCTGCTCCAATACTTCTTGACTTAAACACCGAACCCGAAAAGCATGCATCAGTAATTAATAATGTATGCCTTGCCGGTAGTTCTGCAATCATGTCCAATACATTTTTATTCGGCAACCATGTATTTACATCATTTCTTTTTGCATCCGTTAAGAGCCAATACCCTTTCTTTTCTTTGTCAACCCAAATCCCATGACCTGCATAGAATATCACTAAATTATCCTCCGGTTGTATTGCTTCTTTTAGCTCTATGAATTTCTTTTTAAAATCAATTAGTTGCGGATTGAATAAACTATAAATATTATCATCGGCGAAATTATAATTGTTTTTAAGGATGAGTTTAAGTTTAATAGCATCTGCTATCGGGTTTTCTAAAGATGGAATTGACTGGTCATCATAATTTTGACTGGCAATAAAAACCGCAAAGTTTTTACCGGTTTTTTCGGTAACGGCAATTGGTGCTTCATTGCTCCCTTTAACTTGTCTTTCAATCTCGAAAATTTGTGTTGTAATATTACCAACAAAGTCGGTTACTACTATTTCAAATTTGTTTACACCCTCTGCCAAAGGTACAGTTCCCCAAAAATCACCTTCTTCCTTAGAATATATAAGCTTACCATTGATGGCTGCAGTTTTTATTCCTGACGGATCAATGGCAATTCCTTTTATCATAACATCAGCACCAGCGGCAATAATTTTTAACCCCCGCATATTTGTAGGTTCTAAAATTTTTATTTCAGGACCGGTTTTGTCTATCCTCCTTTCGGCAGTTTGCTTGCCTTCCAGCTTAGCCAATCCATCTATTGCAGGGGTATACTCAGGAAAATAAAGTAAAGCAGTTTCATAACTTTTTTTTGCATTTACAAAATCCTTCAGCCCGAGATACGCTTCAGCTTTTTTTGTATAAGTGATCTGTTGAGCGCAAATCCATCCGGATTTTAGGTAGCCGGCCTTAAAACTTAAGTTTGTAACCAATCTTTCCAAAGCACTTGTATAATCTTTTTCTGCAAGAGCTATTAATCCCCCTAAAAATGCTACTTGTGGAGTAGATCTTTTGAAGGTTATGCTTTTAATTGAAGCTTCATAATATTGCTTTGCTTTTTCTATATCTCCTAGCCCTAAATATGCCTCCGAAATAATTAAGTTTATTTGCGCAGTCCATTTGTGGCCCATAGTTTTGTCTTTGTCAATTCCCATTTGAGACAAATTGATCGCTTTTTCAAATTCACCTTTAGCCAACGCCAATTTAGCGGCATAAAAGTGAGGTGTAACTTGGGTCGATTCACCCATAATGAGCGACTTGTCTTTTCTACTTGCATAGAATTTTGTGAATTCGTCAACTACATACTGTGTACTGTTAAAATCGCCCACTTGCAGAGAAGTTTCGCCAAGGATAGCCAAATTTGTCATGTCCAGTAAACCTTCCTTTTTTAGGATCAACATTTCTTCGTGGGCGGTCTTAATATCTCCTTTATAAAAATTGGCAGAGGCCTTTATCAATCTAATGGTTGTAATAAATTTTGAAGTTGGGAGGTAATCGTATTTTTTTCCTAAAATTATATCATTGACAGTTACAACTAAAACTTGCGGTTGCTTCGCTAAACTGGTTATAAAATTGTCCCAAATCTTATTTCCTCCTCTTACATCTCCAAGTTCCATTTTTTTAATTGCCAAACTATTAAACCCGTCAGTGATTGGATAGATTTTTAAGGATTCGTAGTATAATTTTTCAGCTTCAACCAAGTCATCGTCTTTGAGGGCTTTATTCGCATTTTTTAATAATTTATCAGCTGATTTATATAATTCTTCATCAGCTTTTTTCTGAAGTTCAACTTGTGCACAAAGCGTTGCCGATGCCATCAAACAAAAAGTAAATACTATAATTGATTTGAGCGAATATGATCTTATCATTGTGTTTTTTATTATTAGGTTTATTATTTTTTACTGAATATATAATCCCCACCCACATGTCCCGCCAGTTCCAACGTACCATACCGTGGTTCTGTTTTGGTTTCCATCATCACAGCTTCTATTATTTGCGTAAGAAACTTTTTTTGAACAGTAAAATATTTCCTTTTTCTTGAAAATGCTTTTAGTAAGAAATACATTTACATCCCACTTAGGTGCAATTATGTTATAAACTTTTATTAAGATTTTTTGAATTCTCTCTACATTCCTTTATGTCGTTTTTAAGCTTTACTAGGAAAGTTTTCCGAAAAATAACATTGGTATATAAAATTAGACTTAAGATTTTCATATTTTAAAACTTATTTTTTATAGCAGCATATTTCGGCTAAGTCTCAGAAATATTTATGATGGCTTCATAAAAACTGTCTAATATTTTTTGAAATTAGGGACTTTATCTTTTAATAAATATAAAATCACCTCCCTCATCACCCGCCTCTTTAATCTCGCCATATTGCGGCACCTGCCCATTTGCACTGTTGTTTATAACGGCCAGTTTAAAGCTCGAAAACAATTGCTCTGCGGATAAGTATTTCTCCGAATTTTGCTTTAAACGCTTTACCAGGTATTCAATAAACACACTTTTATCAGGTACTTCTTTAAGCGCACCACTTGTCATAGCTTTTCTACTTGGTAGTTCATACAATTGTTTAATAGCAACACTCGCTGTTGGCCCTAAGGAACGTGTTTTAAAAATACTTCCGGCGAAACAAGCATCAGTAATTAATAAAGTATGTTTACTTGGCATAATGCTGATGTATTCTTTCAGATCTGCATTACTTAACCACGATGCACGGTTGTTCACATAAGCATCTGAAGGGTACCAATAACCTTGTTTCCTTACTTCATCCCAGTTGCCATGTCCGGCATAAAAAATAACCAAGTTATCCTGTGATTTAATTTTTGTAGCCAACATTTCAAATGCATTAAATACTTCTTGCCTAGTTGGGTTTTTCAACAACTTTACGTTTTCATTTTCAAAAGTATACTGTCCAAGCAATGCTTGGGCTAACGAAGTTGCATCTTGTACAGGGTTATCAAGGTCTGGTATAGCAGGATCAAGATAGTTCTGTACACCAATGATTAAAGCATAATATTTTCCTTCCGCTGAAATGATATTCTTTACAGGAATGATATCTTCCTGTGTAATTGTAGCAGCACTTCTTGTAACAGTGAAATCGTATTCACTTTTGTTCATTTTTATATCCGAAGCCTTTACTGTAATTTTATTTTCACCCACCGCCATTGGAATATCTGCTCTAAAATTTCCCTGATCATCAATGTTTGCTGTTGCCCCGTTTACAGTTACTTCATAAATGCCACTTTCATCTGTTACTTTTCCTATTACGGTTAGTTTCTTGGAAGCCTCACCTATTTTTAGGCCCCTTGTATTTGGCGGACTTATAATGACAATGGTCGGTGAAGTTTTGTCAATTTTATTTTTAGTAACAATGTCCGCTTCTATCTGCGATACTAAAGCCTTACCGAGTTTTTGATAATCATCATTTCTTGCTTTTATTGATGAATTTACACACTCTTCAGCTGTTGTTTTCGCTTTATCGAGCCACCCTAATTTATATTGTATTCTCGCTTGCAGCAGAATTTTCCAAAAAGCAATGGGGTTTTTCTCAACGTCTTTTTCTACCCATAACAGGGCACGATTAAGGTCTTTATCATTTTCATAAAAGTAACTTGCCGCAGTAAATAGGCTTTTATCAATTGAGCCATCCGCTTCTGCATCATTTATTGCTTTCATTATTATTGGGTCATAATCACACTTCACAGTTATTAGATAAGATTGCTCTAAAATGTCTAATTTAAGCCACAGTATTTTCTGATCATTCGCCAAGCGAAAAAAGTTCATTGCATAACCATGTGCAACATTAATCATCGCATCATCGAATGATGCTTTTTGCGGAGTAATGTATTTATCAATCCCATTTCCGATTATCCTTATCCTGTTTTTTTTTATATCAGGCCGAAGTTCATATTGGCCCGGCTTTAATAACTCTCCTCCAAAATCTGATTCTTGTTTAATACCTATTGTACCACCTGCAAATTCTCCTTCGGTGTTGATGGTAGCAGGAGAAGCACTATAGTTGTATGATATTTCTGATAAGCCAAACGACTGTTGTGAGCTGATGTTAATTGTACCTGCGCCGCTATTATTTGTTTTTACGGAGAAAGGAAGCTGTACCAAAACTTTATCCAAGCCTATCTGTATCACCCCGGAATTGGCGGTTGTAGACTTTGCATTTACAGTAAATGTTTCAACAGTGTTATTGAGTACTATTGGCGTAACAGTAAGTTTTACTACTTCTTTGCTTATATCATATTTATCAGGTTCTCCCCAAACAGTCAAGTCGCTATAGAGTGCGATATCCCAGGAATATTGACCCGGCCATGTTAAAATCAGGTATGTTCCCTTATTTATTGTTTTGCCTTTTATGATAACGTCATCATTAAAAGTAATTTTTGTTCCGTCATTAGCGCCTGTTCTCCAAATTTTTCCATAAGGAAAAAGGGCATCACCGGATTCTCCGAACATTACCCGGTTTTTACGTATAATTCTTGAGTAGGCAATACCAATTTTTGTAAAATTCAGATCGGTTTGTATGTTCTCTTTTGGACTTGGAGAAGGAAATTTTATCGTACCAGTCGTCTGCGCAAATGTTGATACAGTGAGAAATAATAATACAGAAAAAATTATTTTCATCTTGAGAATTTTTTAAATATTTTATTTTTAATCCGTTTTTTATTTTTTTATAAACACAAATTCCCCACCCTCGTCCCCTACATTTTTAATAGCAGCATATTGCGGGGAAGTTTCTGAGTTATTTAAGATGGCTTCATAAAAACTATCAAATAATTTCTTAGCTGTGAGATATTTTTCTTTATTATCTTTCAAATTCTTTTTTAAATAATATACAAAGCGGCTGTTATCGGGTACAGGTTCTAGGTTTCCACTTGCCATTATTTTGCGGCTCGAAACTGCAAATTGTTTTTGTATTCCTACTGAGGCATCAGATCCTAAATCTCTTGTAAATGCTCCGCTAAAACATGCATCTGCAATTACCAAAATATGTTTGGCATTGCTACGTTTTAAAGCTTTGTTTATATCATCCGAAGAAATATAAGTTGCATTCAAACCCTTTGTGGCAGATGATGGAACCCAATAGCCATCTACATCGCCAAACTTATCTTTCTCTGCTATACCATGGCCTGCATAAAAAATCAACAGGTTATCACTTTCAGTAAGGCTATTACTTTTTGAAACAATTGCCTGCATAATTTCTTCTCTGCTCTTGTTGTATATTGTTTGAATATTTTTTGATGAAAAAGTGTAATTATTTTCGAGAATAGTTTTGAGTTCTGTAGCATCTTTTACAGGATTCTCAAGATCAGGTATTGATTTATCGATGTAATCTTTTTCTGCAATAAGTATGGCATGGTAAATAGGAACTTTATCAGTAACCAAAATTGGAATTATTTCAGGATCGTTAATCTTTGTTTTTGTATTACCTACAAGCGTGAAAGTTTTCGTTGCAGCGTTTCCTTTTTTATCAACTGCTATAATAAGTATATCATTTGAACCTGATTTAAGTGATATTGATGAAACAAATAAACCATCTTCTTCAATCTTTGTAATTGGATTTCCATTTATAGAAACAGAAGCTATACCAGATAAATCAGTTGCCCTACCTACTATCTGAACAATACTTTGACTAGAAACAACAATTAAGCCTCTTTTTGTTTCGGGACTTATTACTTCAATTTCTGGAGAAGTTTTGTCAGTACTAGCTATTACTTGTTGTTTATTGCGAATAGCTGCCAACTCTTCTGTTACTTCGGGTTGTACAGTGTGTATTACCAATGCCTGGTTATATGCATCTACAGCCTCTTGATTACGGTTTAGTTTTTCAAGTACAAAACCTTTTAGCGCAAGTAAATCAATATACGACTCTTTGTTTTCAGCGTTAATCGCTGCGCTAAATTCTTTAAGTCCTGTATCTATATTTTCTAATGCTTGCTCGAAATTTCCTGTGGGAATATATTCTGTTACAGCCTTCCAATATTTTTCATAATAACTTCCCCATAATTTTAGATAAGCCTCCGCTCCCGGATCTTGAGATTTATATTTTTCAAAGTATTCTTTAGCTTTTGCAAATTGTTGTAGGCGAACCAATGGCGACATTATATTTACATAAGCTAAACCATCTTTTGGTTCCAACTCAATGGCCTTTTCAAAATCTGTGATTGCTGCATAATACGAACCCTTCAGTTTATTGGAAACGCCGCGGTTTATATAGGCCCTGGTATATGTTGGACTAAGCCTAATTGCCTCTGTATAATCTGGAATAGATAGATTATACTGGCCCTTAAGTTCATAGATATATCCTCTCGTGTTATATCCATAGGCAATATTTTTTTTAATATTGATGACCTCTGTTGCATCTGCAATGGCTAAATCGAACATACCTTTAAATTGATAAATTTGAATTCGGTACATGTAGGCTTTATCGTCTGCAGGGTCTAGTTTAATTGCCTGAGAATAATCTTCTATTGCACGGTCATAATTTTCTTTTAGTTGATAGGTATAGCCTCTGGAATAATAATCATTTGCTGTTGGTAATAATATAATAGATTGAGAAAAATCTTCTATTGCTAAGTCATATTTTTTCAGACTAAGATAAGCAAGTGCCCTATTGGAAAACGCATTTTGATAATTTGATACTAGATTAATTGCTTTGGTATAATCCTTAATCGCCTTTTCATAATCTTCTTTTTGATTATAAATACTTCCTCTTATGTTATAACCCCAAGCACTACTTGGATTGATTTCAAGAGCTTTATTACAATTTTGTAAAGCTTCTTCATTTCTTTTTTCAGCATATAACTTTGTGGCCGCAACGAGCAATTCTTTTTCTGTAGTTTGCGCAGAAACTCTTGTAGCAAACTGTACAAAAATTATTAATGCCATTAATTTATAAATTTTCATATCTTTTATTTATTTTTTTATAAATCCAAACTTTTCACTTTAATAAACCAAATTTTTTATAAGGCATCATATCAAGGGTAAACTTCAGAATTATTCTATAAAGCGTTAGAAAAACTAGGTGATTTTTATTGCGCTACATTTTCTCATTAACTTTTAGTATTTCAATTCAAAAAATTCATTATTTATGTTCCAATTCTACCATCATCGGTACAATACTTTTTCCTTTACTAAAACCTTCAAAAGAAATATTTTCTTTTGAAAATGCAATATTTTTTGGGTCAACTATTTTATCTCCAATAACTTTAAAAATACGTTCGCTAAAGCTCCCTTGTTGTGCGCTTATCTTTTGTACCAAATCATTTATGTTTAGTTCATCTCTGCTGTATAGTACACACAGTAAATCTTTTCCAGGCTTATTGTCAAACTCAATAAAATGATCTTCATCGGGTATGGCCACATCACTTTTTTTATCAGTAAGCGCCGCACTTATTCCTTCTTCGTAAGGAAATATTTTTGTTATTTCATTGCTTAAATCTGTACTGATTGCATATACATAAGCTGGTTGATTATTTGAAATATATATCCTAAATCTTGTGCCCGAAGTGTATGGAACAAGCGTGCGATATAGTGTTAAGGGGCCTTGAGCGGTTTTCGCAGGAACAACAATTAATCCACGTGTAGAGACAAAGAGAGCGGTTGGCATTGGATTTCCATCTGCCAGCATAAGTTTAATGCTTCCTGAAAGGTCTGGAACAGCTGGTTTTATTACAGGCAGATCTACAAATTCATAGGCATACCTTGTAAAGCGAGCATAGTCCTCGTATTTAATCCAGCAATAGCCTTGGTTTGCCCATCTAGTACCCCAACTATTTTGAATTTCGAAAGCGCCACCGAATTTTTCATCATCATAACCTATTACACATATGGCATGCCCACCGTATGATTTGAGTGGCTCCTCCGTTGGTTCCCACAACTCTTTTACTTTAGAAAAAGAAGGAGGGCAGGTAATACCGCAAACAACAGGTTTTTTTTCTGATAATGACTTTTTTACTGCCTCTATTTTAGCTTTATTAGCCGTTTCCACATCAAAGAGTCTTAAGAAATCTTTTATTTTTTCATCACTTGCTTTTGTCAAGGCTGCTTGTGTTACTGCAGGTATGCATAATCCCGGAACATCTTTATAGCGTGCAACGCCCTTTTCTTTTAATATATCAAAAGCACTAGAAATAGCCGACCCTCCTTCGCAACTCGTATCTTTTGGTAAAATAAGCCTAAACAAGAAAGCAGGAGAGTAGGCATTCTCTGTAATGTAGTTTCTATCTTTCCAATCTTTCTTTATAGCTTCTACAATGGTTCGTCCACAGTAAGATGTAGCCCAAGCAGTACAAGTACCATGTTGCCCTTGCGATTTAGGGTACGGTGCATACATTTTAAGAGAAGCATTTGCAGGTAAAGATTCTAGCCCTCTAGTGAGTTTGGCTTTTTTAAGTACTTTTTCATACCCATCATCATCAAAATCAAGGCCTTTAAATTGAAACTCCTGGGCTAATAAATGATTGTTAATGCACAGTAGAAAAAAATAAAAAATGAAGATTTTTATTGAATTACGCATAGTAGTAGTTTAGTGTGAAAAGATTAAAACATATTCTTAACTCGTAAAACCAAATTTAAACAAAATACCGGTATAATTTTCAACAAGTTGTAATACTTAAATGAATATACACTATTTGAAAATTTTAGAATTTGCACCTATTATTTTGGCTAAAGCCTACCAAAAGTTTTTCATAACCCTAGGCTTAAGCCGAAAAATCATTTTTTGTAATCCCTTTTTTTGAGACTTATTTATTTCCAAATAGCATACAGTCATTAATACTTATTAATGTGTTTCCCAATACGCTAAATTTCATATCTCTTATAGTGCTTTTTTAAAAACCATATTTATTCACAAAAACAAAAGCCCCGTCCTCTTTTCAGAGAACGGGGCCTATTGTCTTTTATCTTTTGTCTAGTATCTAACATCTAGCATCTTATTCCTCAATCTTCATCTTCCCTTTTGCTTTTGCAATGATCTCTTCAGCCACATTGTTTGGCGCAGGTGCGTAATGACTAAACTCCATTGTTGAAGTAGCACGACCAGATGATAAAGAACGCAATTGTGTTACATAACCAAACATTTCGCTCAATGGAACTTTTGCTTTGATTACTTGTACACCATGGCGACTATCCATACCTTCTAGCATTCCACGACGACGGTTCAAATCACCCGTTACATCACCCATGTATTGGTCGGGTGTAAGTACTTCTACTTTCATGATTGGCTCTAATAAAACTGGTTTTGCCTTTCTACCAGCCTCACGGAAACCTTGCTTAGCGCACAATTCAAAAGAGATTGCATCACTATCCACATCATGATAACTACCGTCCGTTACCCTTACTTTCATATCTACCATAGGATAACCTGCAAGTACACCATTAGTCATACAAGCTGTAAAGCCTTTAATGATTGGCGCAATAAATTCTTTTGGAATACTACCACCAAAAATTTCGTTTACAAACTGCATTCCACCCAATGGGTTTTCTTTCATCCACTCTTCATCAGCAGGGCCAAGGTGGAAAGCAATATCTCCAAACTTACCTCTACCACCTGTTTGTTTTTTGTATGTTTCTCTGTGCGATACTGTTTCTCTCAATGCCTCTTTGTAAGCAACCATTGGAGCACCTTGGTTTATTTCTACTTTAAACTCTCGCTTCATTCTATCAATAATAATTTCCAAATGCAACTCACCCATACCACTCAAAATGGTTTGGCCAGTTTCTTCATCTGTCTTTACTCTTAGTGTAGGATCTTCTTCTACCAATTTAGCAATTGCCATACCCATTTTATCTACATCTGCTTGGGTTTTTGGCTCAATAGCAATAGATATAACTGGCTCTGGAAAGGTCATTGATTCTAATACAATTGGATGATCTTCGTGACACAACGTATCACCAGTTTTAATGTCTTTAAAACCTACAGCTGCACCAATATCACCAGCTTCAATAAAGTCAACCGGATTTTGTTTGTTTGCATGCATCTGCATAATACGACTAATACGCTCTTTCTTGCCTGTACGGGTGTTCAATACATAAGAACCACTATCCAAGCGACCACTGTAAGCCCGGAAGAAAGCCAAACGACCCACAAAAGGATCAGTCATAATTTTAAATGCCAAAGCACTAAATGGTTCCTTTGGATCTGCATGACGAACTAATTCGGCATCAGTATCAGGATGTGTTCCTTTTACCGCCTCAATATCCAATGGTCCAGGCAAATATCTTACTACTGCATCTAATGCTGTTTGTACACCTTTGTTTTTGAAAGATGAACCACACATCATTGGAATAATAGAAATATCAATTGTGGCTTTACGAATTGCTTCATGTATTTCAGCTTCTGTAATGCTATCAGGATTTTCGAAGAATTTTTCTAATAAATTCTCATCATAATCAGCTACTGCTTCTATTAGTTCTTGACGATACTGTGCTACTTCATCAGCAATATCTTCAGGAATTGGCACTTATTGGAAAGTCATTCCTTTATCATGCTCGTTCCATACAATACCTTTCATGGTAATCAAATCTACTACACCTTTAAAATTATCTTCTGCACCAATTGGTAATTGTAACGGAACAGCTTTAGCACCTAGCATTTCACGAACTTGTTTTACCACGTTCAAGAAATCAGCACCACTTCTATCCATTTTATTTACAAATCCAATACGAGGTACTTTATATTTGTTAGCCTGGCGCCAAACAGTTTCAGACTGTGGTTCCACACCCGATACTGCACAAAACAAAGCCAACAAACCATCTAATACACGAAGACTACGCTCTACCTCTACGGTAAAATCCACGTGGCCCGGAGTATCAATAATGTTGAATTTATACTCTTTTGTATCTGGTGTTTTTTTGGCATCCACCATAGGGAAGTTCCAAAAACAAGTTGTAGCAGCACTCGTAATAGTGATACCTCTTTCTTGCTCTTGAGCCATCCAATCCATTGTTGCGCCTCCATCATGTACTTCACCTATTTTGTGGTTTACACCGGTGTAGTAAAGGATACGCTCAGTTGTTGTGGTTTTACCAGCATCAATATGTGCGGCAATTCCAAAGTTGCGTTGATAACGTAAATCTCCCATTTTTGTTTATTTAATATTTAAGAATTAATATGTAATATTTCTTCAAAATGAACCTTCATTTATTAAGCTGAAGTTTATTACAATAAAGTGTTTTTATTTTTGTTTCCTGAACATTTATTCTTTGATGAGCTTAGTTTGTAAGCTTGATATGTTGTTATTTCTTTTTAGTAAAAAGGAAGAACAACTACGCTTCATCTTTAGTTCTATGTTCATCATTAATTGTGCAAAGATTAATTGCACAATTTCCCCTGTAGATCATTCACCTTAGGCGAATGGGGACGATATGTAATGTTGCGCTCTCATAATTTGCTAAACCATTCAGCAATACCTATAAATAATATCGCTTATGCTTTTAGCGCCGCAAAGGTAAGCGTTTTTTATACAAATAGCTCATGATGCACAGTCTTTGGTTGGTTCATAAAACAAATTATCCAAAATTGAATGAGCATAATTGATTAATTTATCCAAAATGTGTAATGTGGAAAATACTACTTATCAAGTATGAAATACTCGAATTACTACTCATTTTACTAATTAAAATGATGATTTTTGGAGTCAAGTTTCGTGATTTTCTATGATTTATATTGGAATAAAATAATTTTTTCAATTTTTTTACCTCATATAATATTGATTTTCAATTTATTGAAAAAAATAATAGAAAAAATTCTACAAGATGTTTGGAAATGTCCAAATCATTTCTATATTTGTGATCTAATAATTCATCGCATCGTAAAAATGAATTGTTAAAATCGAATTTTTTAAAATGACATCAAGCTGGAAAACGCCATGTCTTTGTAAAGAACAAAATTTCAAAAAATGAAATATTTTACTAAACTATTTACTACTTCAGCATTAATTATATTAATTATTGCCAATTGTTTTTCTGCAAAAAGCCAATCTGTAAGAATCATTAAATATAATTCTTCCTTTAAAATTTCGCCATCATTATTAACTGAGTTAGGTTCAGTATTGAAAGTTGAGTTTCAATCTAAGGTTACTAATGTTGAGAGTAGCACTTTTACTTTTGTTGCATCGGTAAGTGCTAGCGTTGGTATTTCGCCTTCAATACACGATGCTAAAAATGTAGAAATAGACTGGCTTTCAAATTTTCATGATAA
>JANMFB010000097.1:0-4814 GCA_031377605.1 Ferruginibacter sp. | reverse complement strand
TTTGAAAGGTATTTTGATTGCTTTGGTAAAAAAGTATCAGACTATTATTCACTTACAAGGTTAGACCCATCTTACTCCGTTTACTATCCTCAAAATAAAATTGATATACCGGCAGATTACGTTGAGCTTAAAAACTTATTTGAATCTATAGAAACAGGCAGTGCGCAAAAGCTAGATGAATTTCTTGCAGAAGCTGCTTACAAATATGAAGTAGGTGTTAAAAAATTGGTTTTTAAACCAAGCCTTTCTGCTACAGAATTTTTAGATATTGATTTGGCAAAGGGAGTTTTAAAATTAGATGTTTTTACAAATATGCGAAAGCATGTGGGTAAATACTTTAAAAATCCACAGCTGGTGGAATTAATGGAATTTCCTGTTTTATTTTTAGGGGCATTACCACAAAATATTCCTGCGTTGTATAGTTTAATGAATTATGCAGATATTAAGTTGGGTACGTGGTATCCCAAAGGGGGTTTAAATGCAGTAGCAGTGGGTATGTACAAACTAGCTGAAGAACTTGGTGTAAAATGTTTATTCAGTAAAAACGTAAAAAAAATAAATATAGAAAATGGTAAGGCTGTTTCCGTAAATTTTTCCTCTAAAAATGGTGCTACCGAAACTTTAAAAGCCGACGTAATTATTTCAGCAGCGGATTATCATTTTACCGAAACAAAATTGCTAGAAGAAAAATATAGGACTTACACAGATGCTTATTGGGATAAAAGAGTAATGGCACCATCATCATTGTTGTATTATGTAGGTTTAAATAAAAAATTGAAAAACGTACAACACCATTCACTCTTTTTTGATGTAGATTTTTCGAAGCACGGAAAAGAAATTTACGAAACACCTATGTGGCCAACTGAGCCGTTGTTTTATGTATGCGCATCGTCTGTTACGGATAATGAGGTTGCTCCTGAGGGAAGCGAAAACCTATTTTTCCTTATCCCTGTAGCCGCAGGTTTAGAAGGTGACGACGAAGCCCTAAGGGATAGATATTTTGAAACTATTGCAAAAAGATTTGAAGCACAAACCGGCGAAACCATTTTGGATGCCATTGTTTATAAGCGTTCTTTTGCAGTTGCAGATTTTAAGAGCGAGTACAATTCTTTTAAAGGCAATGCATACGGCCTTGCAAACACTTTATTGCAAACGGCTATTTTAAAACCTAGTATGAAAAGCAAAAAAGTTAGTAACTTGTATTATGCTGGACAATTAACAGTGCCTGGACCAGGGGTGCCACCATCCTTAATTAGCGGAGAAGTAGCAGCAATTCAAGTCCAAAAACAGTTTAAAAACGTAAAATAGATTATGATTTCGCTTTTTCACGATACTAGCCATAAATGTAGCAAGCTTACAACTGAGTTGTACAGTACTTCATTTAGCAGTTCGATACGTATGTTACATGCAGATTTGCATGAACCTATATATGACGTGTATGGTTTTGTTCGATTTGCTGATGAAATTGTAGATTCTTTTCATGCCTACGACAAAGAAACATTGTTGCAAGAATTTGAGCATGAAACTTACCAAGCTATAGAACGTGGTATAAGTTTAAACCCGATTTTGCATAGCTTTCAAATTACCGTAAATAAATACAAAATTGATGTTGCACTTATAGATGCTTTTTTTAAAAGCATGAAAATGGATTTGAATAAAAGTGACTACGATTCAGCTGCATACAACGAATATATTTATGGTAGTGCAGAAGTTGTAGGCTTAATGTGTTTATTCATTTTTTGTGAGGGAAATAAAGCTGAGTACCAAAAATTAAAGCCCTATGCCCAATCTCTTGGTGCTGCTTTTCAGAAGATTAATTTTTTGAGAGATCTTAAGGCAGACCACGAAGATTTAAATAGGACATATTTTCCTGATGTTAATTTTAAAAACTTTACCAAAGAAGATAAACTTATCATAGAAAAAGATATTGCAGCAGATTTTGAAAATGCATACACAGGTATTTTAATGTTACCACCCAAAGCTAAATTTGGCGTTTATGTAGCATACAAATATTACCTCACCCTTTTTAAGAAAATAAAGAGCGCTGA
Organism: Ferruginibacter sp.; assembly: GCA_031377605.1. Taxonomy (GTDB): domain Bacteria; phylum Bacteroidota; class Bacteroidia; order Chitinophagales; family Chitinophagaceae; genus Ferruginibacter. The sequence goes on along the minus strand of JANMFB010000097.1, from coordinate 2,766 downwards.
GCCAAATTTGCTTTTACAAGAAAGAGTAAGGGTAAGTAATACTTTTAAAGCGGTAATTTTGGTAAAAGCAAGCTTAAGAAGTTCGTTCAATTCACTTTAATCATGCATTCAAAGAAAGCGATTATAATAGGTAGTGGCGTGGCAGGTATGGCCGCTGCTATAAGACTAGCAGTTCAAGGTTTTGAAGTAACCGTGTATGAAAAGAATGCCCAACCCGGGGGTAAGCTTTCTGCATTTGAAAAAGATGGATTTAGTTTTGATGCAGGTCCCTCGCTTTTTACCCAACCACAAAATATAGAAGAGTTATTTGAATTAGCAGGTGAGCCAGTAGAAGAATATTTTTCTTACAAGAAGATGGATATTGCCTGCAAATATTTTTATGAAAATGGTAAGCGAATAAATGCTTACACTGATTCAAATTTGTTTGCACAAGAGCTTCAAGAAAAAGTAGGAGAAGATCCACAAATATTGAAGAATTACTTAACTAATTCTAAAAATATTTACAACAATATTGCTACTATATTTTTAAACCATTCGTTGCACAAAGTAAGTACTTGGCTTCATTTTCGTTTTCTGAAAGGATTAAAAACAATTCGCTTTTCTTATGTTTTCAAATCTCTTGGTACATACAATAAACGTTTTAAAGCAAAAGAAACACAACAAATATTTAATAGGTTTGCAACATACAATGGAAGCAATCCTTTCAAAGCGCCTGCCATGCTCAGTCTTATACCACATTTAGAGCAAAATGAAGGTACGTTTTTCCCCAAAGGCGGTATGATAAATATCACCAATTCCCTATTCAATTTAGCAAAGAAGCAGGGAGTAAAGTTTTATTTTAATGCAAATGTACAAAGCATTATTTGCCCTGATATAACTGCTACCGGTATTGTAGTAAACAACGAAAACAAATATGCAGACGTAATTGTAAGCAACAGTGATATTTATTTTACCTATAAAAACTTATTGAACAACGAAATAAAAGCAAAGAAAATTTTAAAGCAAGAACGCAGCAGTAGTGCAATGGTTTTTTATTGGGGCATTAATAAATCATTTCCGGAATTATTGTTACACAATATTTTATTTAGTGAGCATTATCATAATGAATTTGAAAGTATTTTTAAAACAAAAAAGCTATTTGACGATCCAACAATTTATATAAACATAACAAGTAAAGCAGAAGAAGGACAAGCTCCAGCGAATGCTGAGAATTGGTTTGTAATGATAAACCTGCCCTCCGCTACGAACTACGATGCTGAAAAATTAAAAGAAATTGCAAAAGCAAATATCATCGGTAAGCTCAATCGTATGCTGCAAACAAACATAGAGGAGCATATTGTATTTGAAGATACACTTCATCCCCAATTGATAGAAAGTAAGACCAATTCCTATCTTGGGTCATTGTACGGTACAAGCTCCAACACAAAGATGGCAGCATTTTTAAGGCACTCAAATTTTGTATCTAGTGTGAAAAATTTGTATTGCTGCGGTGGTAGTGTACATCCTGGTGGTGGTATTCCTTTATGTTTAAAGAGTGCTAAAATTGTGAGCGACCTTGTACAACAAGATTATAAAAGAAAAAGGAAGGTGCATGTTTAAAACCAAAGTTCAAATTGCAACTGCAATAGCCATATTTTTTCATACAATTGGTTTCGTAGGGATGTTTTTTAATAAAGATTTTTTTGTTGCAACTACGCCATTAAATCTCCTACTCATGTTTGGCTTGTTGTTGTATACACACACCAAAATAAACTGGCAAGTAATATTGTTTTTTGTAGTTTGTTTTGTAGTCGGTATTTATGTAGAAATTATTGGTACATCTACTGGCTATTTATTTGGTCATTATAGTTATGGAACAAACCTTGGTCCTACAATAAAAAATGTTCCCCTCGTTATTGGAATAAATTGGAGTATCATCATCTATTGTTGTGGCGTTAGCGTATATACTATTTTAAATAAGCTATCTGCAAAGGTGCAAGAAGTAACAGGCTCTGGTACATCTGCGGTGTTGCAATTATTTTCTATCGTTTCAGATGCTGCAATGTTGGCAGTCATTTTCGATTGGGTAATGGAACCAGCGGCTATAAAACTAGGGTATTGGCAGTGGTTAGATGATGGAGAAATACCAACATTTAATTATTTAAGTTGGTTTATGATAAGCAGTTTGTTGATGGTCGTTTTTGGGTTACTAAAATTTGAAAAGAAAAATAATTTCGCAGTACATTTGCTCATGATAATGACGATGTTTTTTCTGTTAATAAGAACGTTTTTATGATTTTATTTATTTCCATATTAATCACGCTGAGCACATTCTTTCTTATGGAAGGATTGACATGGGCTACACACAAATATGTAATGCACGGTTTTTTATGGTATTTGCACGAAGACCATCACAAACCTCATGGTTCTTTCTTCGAAAAAAATGATGCTTTTTTTTTAATTTTTGCCGTGCCGAGTTGGTTGTGCATCATGTTGGGTTTACAAAATGAAAATTATTACACCGCAGCAATTGGCTTCGGTATTGCCATGTATGGCTTTGCTTATTTTTTGGTACACGATGTAATCATTCACCAGCGGTTCAAATGGTTTACCCGTAGCAGCAATGTGTATGTGAGGACTATTCGCTGGGCACACAAAATGCACCACAAGCACATGGGTAAAGAGGATGGTGAAAGTTTTGGTATGTTATACGTAGCAAAAAAATATTGGGAAAAAGTGCAAGCAGATAAGGCAAGGAAGGTATTTTAAAAATTGAACCGCAAAGGC
>JANMFB010000130.1:0-9291 GCA_031377605.1 Ferruginibacter sp. | reverse complement strand
AAATTTTTGTTGTGTCATCTATCGTACCATCTATATCATTTACGCCAAAAGAGAGGGAGAGTTGAGCATTGTTTCTACCAAGCATTGGCCAATATGCTTTTAGATGTGGGAAATTATCTAAGTATATTCTTGCAATGGCATACAAACGCATGTCTTCTACAATGGTACTTTCAGCAATATGGCTCATATCATTGTTGCTGTTACGAAACTTTAAAGGAATAAAGGTATTGAAGCCTTTTGTTTTGTCTTGCAAAGTCCTCAACTTGCTCATATGGTCTACCCTATGTTCGTATTTTTCTATGTGCCCATAAAGCATGGTGGCGTTGCTATGCATGCCTAAATTATGTGCAGCTTCGTGTATGTGTAACCAACCTTCTCCTGTTACTTTATCGCCTGCAATTTCTTTACGAATATCTTCATGAAAAATTTCTGCACCACCACCGGGCAATGATTGTAAACCAGCATCCTTCAACGTTTTCATTCCTTCTTCTACCGTAAGTTTAGCTTTTCTAAACATGTAATCCAATTCTACTGCCGTAAATCCTTTTACATGGAGGTCTGGTCTGTGTGCCCTTATTTTTTGTATTAATTCTATAAAATAAGCCATATTCATTTTTGGATGCACGCCGCCCACAATATGTACTTCGGTAATAGGTTTGCCATCGTAACTTTTCACAATATCCAGCATCTGGTCTATGCTAAGTTCCCATCCTTCTTCTTTGTTTGCGTATAGGCGAGAGTATGAGCAAAATTTACAACTGAAAACACAAACATTGGTAGGTTCAATATGAAAATTTCTGTTGAAATATGTTTTATTGCCATGTAATTTTTCCCGAATATAATTGGCCAACACTCCAACAAAAGGAAGATCAGCTTTTTCAAAAAGTGCCATGCATTCAGCATCTGTAATTCTGGTGCTATCCTTTACTTTTTGAGCAACTGTTTGTAAATCTTTATCTGTTGTTTGGTTTATAAGAATATCTAAATGAGTACCCATGTAATTTTTTTGCAAAATTAAGAAACAATGTTTGCATAAATACGAAATGAAAGGTCTAATAGCTTTATTTACACCTAAATTATTCAGAATAAATGTATAACTTTCGCAATCAAAACTTGCTTTTATATGAATATTAAGATACGGCTAACAATAATGAATTTTTTGGAATTTTTTGTGTGGGGTGCATGGCTAATTTCATTAGGTGGTTATATGTTTCAAGCATTTGGTGCAACTGAAGGTTCTAACATTGGTTTATCTATTGGACGAACTTATGGCAGCATGGGGTGGGCAAGTTTAATAATGCCAGCTTTAATGGGCATTGTAGCAGATAAATATTTGTCTGCACAAAAAGTATTAGGTATTTGCCACATAATTGCAGGGGCCATAATTTTTTACGCAACCAAAGCGACCAATGCTCAGGATATGTATTGGACCATTTTCTTAACTTGTTGTTTTTACATGCCCACTATTGCTTTAAATAATTCAGTAAGCTATGCTATATTATCTAAAAATAATTTTGACGTTCAAAAAACTTTTGCACCTATAAGGGTTTGGGGTACAGTTGGCTTTATAGCCGCTTTGTGGGCTACCGATTTGTTCGATTGGAAATCGAATACAAATCAGTTTGTGTTTGCATCTATTGCGATGATTGCAACTGGTATTTATAGTTTTACTTTACCAAATGTGGTTCCAGAAAATAAGCAACAAAGCAATAATTGGGTTAGCAAACTAGGGTTAAATGCCTTGGTGTTATTTAAGCAAAGAAAAATGGCAATATTTTTCATTTTTGCCATGTTGCTTGGAGCTGCTCTACAAATTACAAATATGTTTGGTTCTGGCTTTATAGAGTCTTTTGGTCGAATCGACGAATACAAAAATACTTTTGGCGTTAAACATTCAGGTTTAATAATTTCTTTATCTCAAATAAGTGAAACCTTATTTATTTTAACCATTCCATTTTTTCTAAAAAGATTTGGTATTAAACAAGTAATGCTTTTTAGTATGATTGCTTGGGTACTACGCTTTGGTCTGTTTGGTATTGGAAACCCTGGTACAGGCGTCATATTCTTAATCCTTTCTATGATTGTTTATGGTATGGCTTTCGACTTTTTTAATATTTCTGGGTCATTGTTTGTAGAAAAAGAAACAGATTCTAAAATACGTAGTAGCGCACAGGGTTTATTTATGCTTATGAGCAATGGTTTAGGCGCTATCTTAGGAGGAGAATTTGCCGGTCGTACAGTAAGTCATTTTACTGAAAATGGAATAACTGATTGGAAAAACACATGGTTTGTTTTTGCAGGGTATGCTTTAGTTATTGCCATTGCATTTGCTTTAATCTTCAAATACAAACACAATCCAGAAGCAGAAATATCAGTCGCCCATTAATATTTATTATTAAAAAGGTCTCAATTATTTGAGACCTTTTTAATTGCTACTTATTTTTTAAGTTCTGACCAAGCAGCTTCTAGTGATCTGCTAATGCCGTCACCTTTCCATTCTGGCGAGCCTGGAATGAATGTTGATTTCATAAATTCTTCTTTTGTTACGCCACTTTCAATTTTTTCTTCTGTAAATTTTAACAAGTTACTCAAGTAATCTCTAAAAGCAATTACATCATCTTTTTTGAGTACCACATCGTACCCTTCACCGGCGTGCCCACTCACATAAGTGGTATCATTGCTATACTTTTCTGTTGCTCCATTCAAAACGGTAATCCATGATGTGATATTGGCTCCTGCTGATTTATCTATATAGGGATATCTTCTATTAAAAACAAGATCGCCAACGTGTACGATATTTGCTTTCTCAAAATGTACAAAAATATCTCCGTTGGTGTGTCCACTACCAAAATAAGTAAGAGATAATTTCTCGCCTTTTAGCTTTTTGCTCCAAGTTTTGGCAAAGGTAGTATCAGGATACAACTGATCTTTTTCTTTATTGCTTTTCTTTGCTACTTCTTGCTGATTTTTTAAAGAATTTTCTTGAGCTACAACATTTTTCACTAAATCTTTAAAAGCAATATTTCCTGCCGTATGATCTCCGTGGTGATGTGTATTTATCAAAAGAGAAAACGGATTTGTAGAAACTTTCTTTATTTCGTCTATACAGTGTTTTGCAGTATCAGGAAACTGAGCATCTACAACTACCACTTCCTTTTTGCCAAGAAAAAACATGATGGTTCCACCTTTTTCTGTGAAAATGCCAATATTGTTTGAAAGCATTTTTACTTTATATGCAGGATCGTTGAGAAAACTTGCAAGTGAACTTTTACTCAGTAGTGATAAAGCTGCTAAAGTAAGTGATGAGTTTTTTATAAATGAGCGGCGTTCCATAGTTGTAAATTTTTGCAAAAGTTACGAGTATTTATTTACAAGGGATTCATAGTGGTATTTGCCTCTTTAAACAATTTGATAAAAAAAGCCAAGCAGTTTCTTTGTGCTTGACTTTTGTAACTAAAAACCAATTATGAAAACTAATGAAATACTATAATCCAAAATCTGCAACGCCATAAATACCGCCAAATTGAGCACACCAAACTATTGCGTATCTAAATTGCGTAATGGAAACACCAGATGGAACGTTCCAAGTAAAGGCACCGTTTGTTTGCCCGGCAGTAGATAGGCTGGCAATTTGCACGGCGCCATTTATGTTGCTCGCATTATTACCCAAATACATTCTTAAATCGGGGTGGTTACCTATAAAAAAGTTTGAGCCAGTTTTTAATTTTAAAATGTTGTTTTCTAGTTGCAATTTTGCTGACCCTCCACTTCCTCCTGTTACAAAATTTCCTTTGCGCACTACATCAATACTAACTGCACCACTTTGAACACCCATTGCGGTGGAACTTATGTTTGTAGACCCATATCCCGTAGATGTAAGTAATCCTGCTTGATTTATGGTTGCCACGCTGTTGTTACTACTAGCCCAAGTAAATGTAAGTCCATTAATAGCTCCTCCTGCTATATTTGCGCCATTTGCAGCAAACTGAATAGTTTGATTTATCAAAATTTCCTGAGCTGTGTTAGGTGTTACATTAACACTAGCAAGTTGGTTAGGGTTTGCAACAACTGTAAATGGAGCGCTGGCTATTGCCGCATTATAAGTTATCCTGATATTGGTATTTCCATTGGCAAGGCCAGTGGCCAACCCTTGTTGATTTACCGAAGCAATTGCCGGGTTTAGGCTACTCCATAGGGCACCGGATGGTAAAGGACTTTCCACGCCTTGGGTGTTAAAATACTTTGCTGTAAACTGGGCATTATTGCCAATAATAACACTGGTACTTGTTGGAGAAATTTCCAATCTTTCAGGAACACTGATAACCACTGGGGGCGCTTGAGGTACATTTTCTCCATTTTTAGCGCACGAGCTTAGGCCAAGCGCAATTGTTACAGCCAAAATTATTTTTTTCATTGTCTAGTTTTTATAAGTTTTCTATAATGTCTTTTACTGATGCTCTTTTTTTGTAATCTGGGTCAAAAAACACGTACTTTATTTTTCCGTTTTTGTCGATGATGTATGTTGCAGGTATAGGTAGATTAGACCCATTGGAGCCATTTACTTTTTCAAAATCGATACCATAATTTTTATATTTTGTAAGGGTAACTTCGTCTACTGTAAAATTTACTTTGTAGTTTTTCATTATTGTCAAGCCATCATCTTGTATAATTGAAAATAAAACGTTAGTTTTCTCTATGGTTTTATTGATATTCTCTGCTGTTTCAGGAGTAATGGCAATTACAGTAGCGCCCTTTGTATTAATAGTTTGTAACTCGTCATTAATGGCAGATAACTCTTTGTTGCAATATGGGCACCACTGTCCCCTGTAGAAAACTAAAACTACCTCACCCTTTTCAAGTATTTCTTTTAGGTTTATCTTTTTGCCATTTTGATCTATGCCTGTTAATTGTGGGGCTATTTCGCCCACTTTTAGCCCCTGAGGGTAAGCGCTTGTAAATTGGGCAAATGAACTAATTGCAAGTGTTAAACTCAGGCATATCGAAAATACTTTTTTCATTTCTTTAGTTGCTTATGGTCTAGTGAAACTAACCAACAAATACCTTCGGTTGGTATTAATTATTTTTGGTTATTTCCTATACCTTGTTATCTGACTACAAAATTGTGGTCTGATAAGAGGTACAAAATATTTAGCACAAAAGTTTTCTATGGTTTGTTGTATTTCTGAAGTTCCTTAAAAAGTTCTATTTCTCTCGGAGATAAATTGGTGGGAAGTTTAATAGAATAGGTTACAAACAAATCGCCAAAAGCATTATCCTGCTTATAAATAGGAAATCCTTTTCCTTTTAACCTTATTTTGGTATTGTTTTGTGTTTCGGGCTTTACTTTTAATTTTACTTTTCCGTGCAATGTATTTAATTCAATATCGCCACCAAGTATAGCGATATACAAATCTATTTCCTGTATAAGTTGTAAATCATTACCTGTTCTTTTAAAAAACGTATCGTTGTTTATTTTAAAAGTAAGGTATAAATCTCCAGCTGTATTTGTATTAGTTGCAGGCTGTCCATATCCTGCTAGTTTAATTACTTGATCATTTTCAATACCTGCAGGGATGGTTATACGAATATTTTTCCCATTAATGGTAATGGTCTTTTGGTGTGTAGCAAATGCTTCTGATAAGTTTATTTGTAAGTCTGCTCTAAGGTCTTGGCCTTTTTGTTTACCTGTTCTTCTCCCACCAAACATAGAAGAGAAAAAATCTGAAAAACCACCTTCATTTTCAAAGCCGCCATATTGTTGAGAATATTGTTGTTGCTGTCTAGATTGCTTTTCATAAGCTTCACCATGTTCCCAATCCTTGCCGTATTTATCATACTTTTTTCTGTTAGCAGGATCACTCAATACCTCATTGGCTTCATTTATTTGCTGAAATTTTTTCTTTGCATTTTCATCTTCGGGGTTAGCATCCGGATGAAATTGTTTTGCCAACTTTCTGTAAGCCTTTTTTATTTCATCTGCTGAGGCTGTTCTTGCTAAACCTAATACGTTATAATAATCAATAAATTCCATTCAAAAAAAAATTAAAAATTAAGGTAACTCAACAAAAGCTTTTGCTTGGAAAAATTTAGACAAAGAATCTCTTATTCGCAATGTATCTGTAAGTGGAAGTTTGAATGGCATCCTCATTTTATAAGTTATAGAATCTTGCGTTGTTAATATAAGATTATTACCATAGCTGGAAAGTTTTTCCAATCTCTTTTGCGCTATCGCTAAATCTTGATACTCTTTGATAACTACATAAAAACTATTACTGTCTTTCGTTACTATTTTACTTATTTGTATCGTACTATCATTTGCTTTTTGGACTGTAGCTGGAACTATATTTTCTTGCTTTGCTGTTTCGGTGCTCAGTTGTTCTGAAGGAACATCAACATTGTTTTTAGATATAAAATGGTAAACTTCATATGCCAATAAACTAAGTATGATAAGTCCAATTGTACTAAGTATGATAATTTTATTCATACCATTAGATTTCTCTTTTGGAGGAGTAGCAAAAATTATCCTTTCAATAACTTTTTCGGTTACAACCTTTGGCGTTTCTCTTGTTGTAACATGAGAAATGCTTGCTTGAGCAAAAGCAAAATTACCATCTTGTGTTTTTTGTAATGTCCCTAGGCCTTCAATTACCAATGGTTTCCCGATATTTAAAAACTGTTTGTTTAAAATTACATAAGATTCTAAATCTGATGTTGCAAGTGGCCTTATTTTTCTAGAGTTTTGTACAATAAAATCAATTAAACCTTCATCAACTCCAGCACGAGCATTATATTCGAACTCAATTGTATTTTCGGGTAATACAGTGTCTTTATCGGCTTCTTGAGGAATTACAACATCACTACTCATTGAAAAAGTCCCTATATCTTGTAAAGTAACTTTCTTATTGCTGTACAAATATTGTACAATCATTTGCTCCATTTTCATCTAGAAAGGTTTATTCAGGTTTATGATTAACTTTAAACAAACCTACAAGTAAAAAAGAATATAGCAAAACATACAAAGGAATTGAGCTATTTTTGTAGTATGTTAACTTCAGAAGAAGATAAATTTTTAACTTTTTGGGAACAAAACCGTGAGGAATATAGCAGTTTTTCAAGTAAACTGAAGAGAGGTCTGCCAATGGCAAGTTTCTTTGGTTTACCAATAATTTTTTTTGTTGCTATTGTATATTTTTTTATACCCGATTGGTATATTAAAATTTCTAAAACATCTCCGCAAGCATTTTTAGTAGTTTTTATTGCTGTTTTTATTTTAATACTTTTTTATGCATTTACTAAAATGCACTTTAAATGGGAAATGGATGAGCAATTTTATAAAGAATTAAAATATAAAAAACAAAAAAGTGAATCAGCAAAAGAGTAAATTTGCTTCTTAATTTTAAACGAAATTGATATAATATGAAAAAATGGATTTTATTTTTTATTGCCGTTGGAATAGTAATTGTTTCATGTAAAAAAACCAAAGATTGTACAGTATTACCACCAACTAAAGTTGCATCGTCTACTGAAATTACAAATATTCAGAATTTTCTTGCATCAAATGGTATTACCAATGCAACACAACTTCCAAGTGGAATGTATTATGTACTCAACCAAGGTGGTGGTGAATCCCCAAATTTATGCTCAAATATTACTTTAACATACAAAGGCAATGTTTTTGGGGTTGTAAAGGCATTTGATAGTACAAATACAGGCGCTACAGCTACATTTCCCCTTAATAATCTTATTGCTGGTTGGCAACTGGTATTACCGCTAGTAAAATCGGGAGGTTCTGTTACACTTTTTATCCCACCTTCATTAGGTTATGGAGCAAGTTCACCTTCACCGTCTCTTCCTGCTAATTCATATTTAAAATTTGATATAAATTTAATATCAGTAAATTAATTATTCTCCCGACAAACGTCGGGTTTTTTTTAAAATTTATCTAAGTGAATCACGAAGCAATTTCAGTTTTTGATATGTTTAAAATTGGGGTAGGGCCTAGTAGTAGCCATACACTTGGCCCGTGGCGAGCAGCTCAAACATTTACAAAATTATTGCAAAATAAAAACATATTGCAAGATGTAACAGCCTTAGAAGTATTGTTATACGGTTCATTAGCAAAAACTGGTGTTGGACACGGAACAGATATTGCAGTTCAACTTGGTTTATCCGGGGATGATCCTGTAACTTTTGATGTAGAAAATATATCCGCAAAAATTGCAGATATAAAATCGATGAATAAGTTGTTATTAGGAGGTAAGCATGAAATTGACTTTAATCCAAATGACGATATAGAATTTCTTTTTACAGAGTCTTTACCCTTTCATCCCAATGCACTTACTTTTTTAGTAACATTACAAAATGGCGATACAATTGCAGAAACCTATTATTCAATTGGGGGTGGATTTATACAACAAGAAATTAATGCGGAGGAAACAAATTCCGATAATTTAATTGTGCTTCCTTTTCCTATAAATACTGCGGAGGATTTATTGCATTGGTGTCGCAAAACTGGTTTACAAATACATGAAATTGTATTGGAAAATGAACTAGCTTGGAGAAATGAAGCAACAATAAAAACCGAGATACTGAATATTTGGAGGGTTATGAAGGAATGCATTTACCGAGGTTGTCATGTAAGAGGAAATTTGCCGGGAGGGCTTAGTGTAAAAAGGAGGGCTGCAGAAGCAAACAAAAAACTACTAAAAGACAAAAATTACCATAACTACGATGAATGGCTAGAGGAAATAATAAAAGGTGGAAATCAATTCACCTATATTCTTGATTGGGTTAGTTGTTTTGCACTTGCGGTAAATGAAGAAAATGCATCTTTCGGTAGGGTAGTAACAGCACCTACAAATGGAGCTGCAGGGGTAATACCCGCAGTGCTACAATATTATATTGCTTTTTGCGATGGTAACAGTAATGAAAAAATTATAAATTTTTTACTCACTGCATCAGAGATTGGAAGTATTTTTAAAAAAGGTGCTACCATAAGTGCAGCAATGGGTGGCTGCCAAGCGGAAATAGGTGTGAGTAGTGCAATGGCTGCTGCAGCGCTTACTGCAAGCCTTGGCGGCACACAAAGGCAAAGTTTAATGGCAGCAGAAATTGCTATGGAGCATCATCTTGGTTTGACCTGTGATCCCATTGGCGGGCTTGTACAAATTCCATGTATTGAAAGAAATACCATGGGAGCAATAAAAGCAATTACAGCTGCACAACTTGCACTCAATAGCGATCCCTCAAAGGCAAGAGTTTCTTTAGATGATGTTGTAAAAACTATGTGGA
>JANMFB010000047.1:0-4587 GCA_031377605.1 Ferruginibacter sp. | reverse complement strand
GCTTTTGTGAAATATAAAGAAGCATTAAAAATACAACCACAAAATTTAATAGCGCTTACTCGTTGCTCAGAAATATGTAGCTCAGTAGGTAATAAAGAAATAAATACTAAAACAAGAGATGCTTATTATAATACGGCCCTTGTATATGCACAAACGGCTTTGAAAATATATCCTGAAAGTGATCTATCCAATGTTGCTATGGCTATTGCAGTTGGTAGAATTATATTAACCAAAAACGGGAAAGAAAAAATTGTTTTTGTAAAAGATTTAAAAGCATATGCAGAAAAGGCTTTAAAAATTAATCCAACTAATTACAAGGCATGGCATATTTTAGGTAAATGGCATTATGAAGTTAGTAACCTAAGCGGGTTAGAAAGAACAGCAGCAAAAATATTTTTTGGAGCCTTGCCACCCTCTTCATTTGCAAGTTCCATTACCTGTTACGAAAAAGTAAACACGTTGAACATTGGTTTTGTTTTAAACCATTTGGAACTTGCAAAAGCATATAAAAAAAATGGCGATAAAATAAAAGCAATCTCAGAATTAAAAACTTTATTAGCTATTAGAAATTTAAATGAAAATGATCCAAGGTTAAAAACAGAAGCCCAAGAATTATTGAGTAGATGGGAATAATGAGCTACATTTTAGCCTTTAGGTTCAAATATAAAATATTATTTATAAACCATACTTTTTACTTTCTGTAGTGATTTAAGAAATCTTTTTTAATCATTTATTTAACTTCTTTACGGCTTTATCTTTTAATACATTTAATCCCCACATTATTTTATCTTCACAAAAATATTTATATGCAAAAGCACTTTTTATTAAGTATTATTCTCTTTTCAATTATTAGTTTTACCCAAGCGCAAAAAGTTTCTACATACGATCCGCATGTTTTATTTTCTCCTTTGTTTTATCCTAGCCAAGTAGGTACTAGAACTGCTGATGGGTCGCCTAGTATTAGTTATTGGCAAAATAGAGCAGACTATCAAATTAATGTATCACTCGATGATAACACAAATACGATTACAGGTTCTGCAATCATTACGTATAAAAATAATAGTCCTCAATCGCTTTCTTACCTATGGATTTATTTAGATCAAAACCTTTTTTCCAAAGAGAGCAGAGGCCAACAACGTATGCCTGTAGGGGCACGTAGCCGTTACGGAAGTGCAACTAGTAATTTTGATGGCGGCAATAAAATTACGGGAGTAAAAAATCTATCGGATAATAGCAAAGCTGATTATATTATTACAGATACTCGGATGCAAATTCGCTTACCAAAAGATTTGAAAGCAGGGGGGGATGTTATCAAAATAAAAATTGATTATTCTTTTACATTACCTGAAGAAGGTGCAGACAGGTGTGGTATTTTGAATACAAAAAACGGAAAAATATTTGCGGTAGCGCAATGGTATCCTCGTATGTGTGTGTATGATGAAATTGAAGGATGGAACACACTTCCATATCTTGGTCCGAGTGAGTTTTATTTAGAGTATGGTGATTTTGATTTTAGTATCACCGCACCTTCTTCTCATATTGTAGTAGCTAGTGGGGAATTACAAAATCCTTCTGAAGTGCTTACTGCTGTTCAAATGAAAAGAATGGATGAAGCAAGAAAAAGTAATAAAACAATAGCAATAAGATCTGCTTCAGAAGTTACAGATGAAAACTCCAGACCAAAGCCTGTTAGTGGAACGCTTACTTGGAAGTATAAAATGCAAAATGCAAGAGATGTTTCTTGGTCAGCCTCCAAAGCATTTATTTGGGATGCAGCTAAGATAAATTTACCAGATGGAAAAATAGCTTTGGCGCAAAGTGCCTATCCGATTGAAAGTAATGGTAATAACAAATGGAGCAGAGCGACTGAGTACACAAAGGGCAGTATAGAAAATTATAGTAAAAGATGGTTCCCTTATCCTTATCCTAATGCGGTAAACGTAGCTACAAACATTGGTGGTATGGAATATCCAGGGATTGTGTTTTGTGGGTCGGGGGCTGAAACTGCCGATTTATTTGGTGTAACAGATCATGAGTTTGGACATACTTGGTTTCCAATGATTGTAGGTAGTAATGAGAGAAAATACGGATGGATGGATGAAGGATTCAATACTTTCATAAATACACTAGCTGCAAAAGATTTTAATAAAGGAGAATACGATGGTTCAAGTCCTGATCCTAAGTTTTTTGTAAATGCCATGTTTGGCAACAATAGTGAAAGTATATTGAATACACCAGATGCTATGAAGGAAGCAAATATTGGAATGACGCTATATTTCAAACCAGGGTATGGATTAACATTATTGCGGAATAATATTCTTGGCCCTGTTCGTTTTGATTATGCATTTAGGGAATATATTAAAAAATGGGCATTCAAACATCCTACGCCTTGGGATTTTTTTAGAAGTATGGATAATGCAGCAGGTGAAAATTTAAGTTGGTTTTGGAAAGGATGGTTTATAGAAAATTATAAATTAGACCAATCTATAAAAGAAGTAACAAACAACACAACAAATGGTACAGTGGTTACTATAGAAAATTTAGATAAGCTTGCAATGCCTATTACCCTTTCTTATGAAACCGTAACTGGGGTAAAAGCTACCCTAAATCTACCTGTAGAAATATGGAATAACACTGCAACATTTAAAGTAAAATTGCCAACAAGCGAAGCAATAAAATCTGTTACGATAGATCCTGAAAAAACTTTGCCTGATATGGATTATAGTAACAATACTTGGAAGGAGTAGATTGATAAAATGAATTTAAATCCTTGTACTTTACAAAAGGCAGTTAGTGAAAATTAATTGCTTTTTTAAGATTTAATTAAACACTAAATGAAATACATAAATGTTTTTTTAGTTTGGTTATGGGCAGATATAATTCTAGCAACTGGTTGTGTTATTTTCGATTTTAATAATGAAATAGTATCTGTTATTGGTATTGGTTTTGTTTGCACTTTACCTTCTTTAGTCATCCTGATAATTGTGCATACAATTTTTGCCAAATACAATAAATCTCACTCAAATTATAGTACACATTATCTCTTGCTAATAATAGGGGTTAATATTCTTTACTTGATTTTCTGTTTTTTAACTTTAGGTTTTGCTAAATGGGTGAGTGATGTAAAGTTTTTTATACTAGCTTTTGCATGTACTACCTTAGCAGGTATAATTTCATTTTTTATAGAACAAAAAAGAATTCAAGCAAAGAGAATAGTTTAGTTTTTTAGGTTCTTTCTTCACTATATTTATTAAAATTTGCACTTAAATGACCAAACGAAATCCTGCATTAATATTTATCTTTTTCACTATTCTTATTGATGTAATTGGCTTTGGTATTATCATTCCTATATTCCCTGATCTGGTTAGTACACTTAAAGGAATTCCCATAAATGAAGCGGGAAAATATGGAGCTGTATTGATGACTATTTATGCTGCTATTCAATTTTTTTGTGCACCCATTTTGGGAGGATTAAGCGATCGATTTGGTAGAAGACCTGTTATTCTTATTGCACTTTGTGGTTTCGGTTTAGATTATTTTTTACAAGCTTGGGCACCTACTTATGAGTGGCTTATTGTGGGTAGAGTTTTAGCAGGTATAACTGGCAGCACTTTTGGTATTGCAGGAAGTTATATAGCAGACATTAGTACTTCAGAAACCCGTGCAAAAAACTTTGGAATGATTGGCGCAGCTTTTGGGATTGGATTTATTGTAGGCCCATTGCTAGGAGCTTCCATTGCGCACTTTTTCAATATCCGTACTCCATTTATTGTAGCGGGTTGTTTTACACTTCTCAATTTAATACTTGGTATTTTTGTACTACCCGAATCGCTCAAAAAAGAAAATAGAAGACCCTTTGATATTAAAAGAGCAAATCCATTTGGTTCTTTAATTCAATTTAAAACGTATCATGGAATTTTAGGTTTGGCAATAGCATTGTTTTTACTATTCATCGGTAGTTACGCTATACAAGGAACTTGGACGTTTTATACCATGTATAAATTTAAATGGGACGAGCTTACAGTTGGCATATCACTTGGTATTGTAGGATTACTAGTTGGGTTGGTACAAGGATTATTTTCAAAAAAAGCAGTGTTGAAGTTTGGTAATAAAAATACCATTATCTTGGGTTTGAGTTTATATGCACTTGGCTGTTTTTTATTCGGAGTTGCTACAAGCGGATGGCAGATGTTTATCTTTCTTATTCCTTATTGTTGCGGTGGTGTTTGTCAAGCAGCTTTGCAAAGTGTAATGAGTGCGAATGTGCCACCAAAACTGCTGGCGCAGAAGATGATAAAGCCTGCTGTGAGAACAAGGGATGTATATATGATGCTCAAACCTGTTTGGTGAATGGTGCTTTTTACTGCTGCAGGTATATCGTTGCTGTGCTCGGGCAATACTTGTTTATAATTTACCAAAAATCTAATGGTAATATCTATGGCGATGCCTAGGGCTACACTGAATATTAATACTGTAGAGGGTTTTAAAGCAACACCTGTCCAACCCATAATACCTGCGGTAACCAATAATGGAATTACATTGGGGATGAGCGAACACAATAAAATTCTAAACGAACGGAAAAGGAAA
>JANMFB010000086.1:0-1914 GCA_031377605.1 Ferruginibacter sp. | reverse complement strand
ACAATTTTATTTACGACACTTTTATTTTTTACTTTTACGACTAATTTTGCACAGACAAATTCAAACAAGAAAAATAGTATGACAATTACTCTAACAAAAACTATTAATATTAAAGCAAGCCCAGACAAAGTTTGGGATTATGTAAACGACCTTTCAAAATGGGCAGAGTGGGCAATTCATAATGTCAAAAGTGTACGACAAGGCGACAATGGATTTTGGCTTATGGACGGACCAAGAGGAACTTCAAAAGTGAAAATGAACTCGGACAAAACAACAGGAATTTTAGACCACGACTTTATAGACCCAGGCGAAGGACATTGGAAAGTTCCTTGTAGAGTTGTTGCAGGAAATTTGGGTTCACATTTTATGATAACCTTTACCAAGCCTGAACAAATGCCTGATGAAGCATTTGAAATGGGAATGAAAATGCTTGACGAAGAACTTCTAAAATTGAAAGAGAATTTAGAAAAATAATTAGTTCGCATTTTGTCGGTGGACAAAAAGCGAACGCACAACATGGGGTTTTGTGCAAGCAGGGCTTGACGTTCAAACTTCGGCTGTTTGCATCGCTGTACTTTGGTTCGGGCTGGACGGAATTCTGTTGGGCTTTTAGTTGTTATCTTGTACTTTTATTTCTCTATTGGGCTTCAGTTCCGGGCTGGACAATCAACAATGCCCTGCCTGCACAAAGCCCTAACCGTTGTGCGTCATTCTATGTGACACCCTACGAACTACAAACCAAGTAACTTGACACTACAAAAAATGCAAATCATTAAATTTGACAATAAAATAAATTAAAATGAAAAAAGTAATAATAATTGGAGCATCAAAGCCAGGTTATTCAGAAGCAATAACAAGGAAGATGATAAGCAATGGAATCTTCGTAATCGGAACATTTGACAAAGAATATTCAGAAAATGCCAAAGCTTTATCAAACGAGTTTCAGAATGACAAACTAACACTTCAAGAGGTTGATTTAGCTTCAAGAGATTCAATGGACAATTTTATTAAATCAGTAACATCAAACTTTGATGGGCTTGTTTTTGCACAGTTTTTCTTTGACATGGAAAATCCAGACAAATTTGACCACAGCATTTGGGATAAAAGTTTAGCGATAAACTTAACAGCACCCAATTATCTAATTCATGAGTTAAAAGACAAAATGAATACTGATAGCTCAAACATTTTAATAACAAGTACAGAAGCATACAGAGGTTCTTATGGAGCATCGGCATATTCTGCAACTAAGGCTGCTATTCATAACCTTGTAAAAAGTTTGGCAAACACTTTAGGCAAAAGGAAAATTAGAGTAAATGCTTTGCCTTCGGGTTGGATAGGAGGCGAAATGGACACGGATGAAGTTTTCAATAAATCAAGAGAACTGACACCACTAGGAAGACTTGGCGACGCAAACGAAATTGCAAATGTTGTTTCTTTCCTATTTTCAAAAGAATCTTCTTTTATAAATGGAACAACACTAATTACAGATGGTGGTTATTTGTGTTCTGACCCTTTATCAAAATATGAATTTGATGATTTAAACAAATAAAATAACATTAACAATGGATACAACATCTATGGCAAAAAGTCTATCTACAAATGATTTTATAATTTGGCTTTCCATTATAAGTGGAATTGTAACGATTATAGGATTTATCTTTTTTACACACCTCCGAATTTTAATCGTAAATGGATTTCAAAAAACTTATGAATGGAGTTACGGCAAATTTGGAAATCTTAAATTAAGAAAAATTCAAAATAATATCTATGCTTTTATAAACTCCGAAGATGGTAAAAAGTATTTGGCTAACAATTCAAATAAAGAACTAAAAAACAAACTTATTTCTTCACTTAAAGAATTAAAAAAGCATAAAAACACAACCCAGTTTGAAGAAGATGTTTATTATTTGTATT
>JANMFB010000050.1:0-3262 GCA_031377605.1 Ferruginibacter sp. | reverse complement strand
TACAAAAACGCTGTGAAATTTTAGTTTAGTTTCGTGAAGCGCAGCCGTTGTTGGTATGCAGCCCTGGTAAAGAAGCCTAGCGTACCAACAACACATAGCACTGACTACAAAATAAATGCTATAAAACCTCACCCATCATAATGTGTAAGCATATTAAATTCATCGATACCTGTTGCATAAAACCTCGCATAAATGACTTCAAAATTAAAAAAATGCCGCTTCAATTGAAGCGGCATTTTTTTAATAAATTTTACTTTTTATTCAATACATCTAAATTTATTTTTCCTTGAGCTTCCATCATCCTCAAGCTTTTTGCATCTTGTAAAAATTCCGATGCAAAAATAAATTCGTTTAACTGTTTGTTGTCTGAGAAAATGATATCGCTACTGTTACCTGTCCATTCTTTTTTACCTTGTACCATATAAAGAATGTTATCTCCTATTTCCATTACACTATTCATATCATGTGTATTTACAATCGTAGTAATGTTAAATTCTATGGTAAGTTCTCTTATCAACTTATCAATAACCATAGCTGTTACAGGATCTAACCCAGAGTTTGGTTCGTCACAAAAAAGGTATTTTGGATTAAGCACTACAGCCCTTGCAATACCTACTCTCTTTTTCATTCCTCCACTTATTTCTGAAGGAAATTTTTTATTAGCATCTTTTAGATTTACTCTTTCCAATACTTCGTTTACCCTTTTAAGCTTTTTAGTATTGTTATCATGTGTAAACATATTTAACGGAAACATCACATTTTCTTCTACTGTCATGCTATCAAATAATGCTGAGCCTTGAAACAACATTCCTATTTGTTGCCTAAGTAATTTCCGGTCGTCTTCTGTCATTTCGGTAAAACTTTTACCATCATAAATAATTTCTCCACTGTCGGGTTCAAAAAGCCCTACCAAACATTTTTGCAATACAGTTTTACCACTACCACTTGTACCAATTATAAGATTTGTTTTTCCAGTTTCCATTACATGGCTTACACCATCTAATACTACCTTATCGCCAAACTGCTTTTTTATGTTTTTGAACTCTATCATTATTTAAAAGAAAGTATTTTAATTAAACATTTAAAAGTATTTGAGCCAATAAATAATCAGATAATAATATCATAATACAACTTACCACTACAGCCTTTGTACTTGATCTGCCAATTTCTAAAGCACCTCCTTGTACGTGATACCCATAATATGCAGGAATAGAGCTAATAATAAAAGCAAAAGTGTAACCTTTTATTAGTGCAAACCAAACATTAAAAGCTTTAAATTCTTGCATCAATCCTCTATCAAAAGTTTGGTAAGATAAAATGCCCGATGCGTTTCCTGCTAATCTGCCACCCCAAATACCTAATACCATCGAGAGGATTATTAATAATGGAATCATTAACAATGCCGCAGCAATTTTTGGCATTACCAAATATGTTTTTGTATTAATGCCCATTATTTCCAATGCATCTATTTGCTCACTCACTCGCATATTACCAAGCTCACTCGCAATTTTGCTTCCCACAACACCAGCAAGTACAATACATACTAGCGTTGGAGAAAATTCCAATATTACTGTATCTCGTACAATTTGTGCAATGGTAGTTTTAGGGATAATGGGACTTACCAACTGGTAAGCAGTTTGTACGGCACTTACAGCTCCCATAAAAACAGAAACAATAGAAACAATACCTAGAGAACCTACACCAATGTCGTTGCATTGAAGCATAAATTCTTTCCAATAAACTTTAGCATTTTCTGGCTTCGAAATCATGCCTTTTAGCATGAGTGTGTATTTGCCAATATGGGTAATAAGGTTCATTAAAGAATTTTTTTAACTTACTTTAGTTTTAGATTTACTCTTCCACCATTTGTGACGTTTTATTTCCTCTTGCGTAGCAGGTAATGTTGCTTCTTTAGATTTTGCTTTTGATTGAGCATCTACTACTGCAATAACTACCATATTATAAATACTGCGAATGCTACTACCAAGTTGTAATACGTGTACGGGTTTATTCAATCCTAAAAGAATTGGACCAATACTATCTGCACCCCCTACTTCTTGCAACAAATTATAAGCTATATTACCAGCTGACAAGTTAGGGAATATAAGCGTATTTACCTCTCCATTTATCAATTCTGAAAAAGGATAATTGTCTTTTAATATTTCTTTATTGAAAGCTAAAATCCCTTGCATTTCACCATCACAAATTAAATTAGGTTCTTTTTGCTTTACAATTTCATGTGCTTTTTGTACAAGTTTTGCTTCTGGAGAATCACTACTACCAAAATTTGAATAAGATAACATAGCAATTTTAGGGACTACATTAAAGTGTTTTATCTCTTTTGCTACTAATAAAGTTATTTCAGCTAACTCTTCAGCAGTTGGACTAAAATTTACTGTTGTATCTGCCAAAAACAAAGGACCTCTTTTCGTAAATAATAAATACATTCCTGCTATTTTTTTCACACTTGGATCAGTACCTATTATTTGCAAGGCGGGTCTTATCGTATCGGGATAATTTCTACTTAGCCCACTTATCATACAATCTGCCACACCAGTTTCAACCATCATACAACCAAAATGGTTTCTGTCTTTCATGGCTTTGAATGCTTCGTATTTATTTACACCTTTACGTTTTCTTTTCTCAAAAAACAACTCACCAAAAGATATTCTCATTTCTTCTGTATCATCGTCTTTAGGATTAATGATAGGAATACCCTCAAGATCTACAGAATTAGCTTCTGCAATTTTTCTTATCTTTTTTTCATCCCCCAATAAAATGGGGAATCCTATTTTTTCTTCTAAAACTAATTGCGCTGCTTTTAATATTTTAGAATTTTCTGCATCGGCAAAAACAACACGCTTTGGATTTTGCCTAGCCTTATTACCAATAGCCCTGCTCAATTGATTGTCTAAACCTAGCCTACTATTCATTTCTATTTCATAGGCATCCCAGTCGGTAATAATCTTACGAGCTACACCACTGTCTATGGCAGCTTTGGCCACTGCTGGAGCTACACTTGCAAGTAAACGAGGATCTAGTGGTTTTGGTATAATATATTCATCGCCAAAAGAAAGTGTTTTTTCATTGTATGCAAGATTTACAATATCGGGAACTGGTGTTTTTGCCAATGCAGCCAATGCTTTTACCGCTGCCAATTTCATTTCTTCATTTATCGTTCTTGCCCTCACATCCAAAGCTCCTCTAAAAATATAAGGGAAACCTAGTACATTATTTACCATATTAGGTGTATCACTCCTGC
>JANMFB010000023.1:0-18898 GCA_031377605.1 Ferruginibacter sp. | reverse complement strand
GGCAAAAGATTAAGTAAAGTAGGAAGACCAACGAAAAAACAGCTGAGGGATTTGAGTGAGTTTAAGGGGGATTAAGGTGGGGAGTGAAAGAGGACAGTTGATAGATGATAGTTAGTGGATGACAGGTTTGATACTCGGATTTTTTTCTATAATTTTTACTTTTTAGAAATTTTATAATGACAATAGATATAATAAGTGTTGTACCCGATTTACTTATCTCGCCTTTTGCGCATTCCATTTTGAAGCGTGCTGCAGAAAAAGGTTTACTAAACGTGAACGTCATAAACCTACGTGATTACACAACTTATGCTAGGGCACAGGTGGACGATTACCAATTTGGTGGTGGTGCAGGTATGGTGCTAATGATAGAACCCCTGGTAAATGCCATAGAAAGTTTACAAAAAGAAAAAACATACGATGAAGTAATTTACTTAACACCAGATGGGGAAACATTTAACCAAAAAATGGCCAATACACTTTCTTTAAAAAATAATTTGCTCATGATTTGTGGGCATTATAAAGGAATAGATCAGCGCTTTAGAGATCATTTTGTAACAAAAGAAATTTCTATTGGTGATTATGTACTTAGTGGCGGCGAACTTGCAGCGGCGGTACTTACAGATGCCATAGGCAGATTATTACCTGGAGTTTTAAATGATGAAACATCCGCTCTTACAGATTCTTTTCAAGATAATTTATTAGCACCACCAGTTTATACAAGACCTGAAATATTTAGAGGTTGGGAAGTTCCTCCAATATTAAAAAATGGTAATCATAAACTAATTGCAGAGTGGCGGCATGAGCAAGCCTTAGAAAGAACGGAAAAAAGAAGACCCGATTTATTAAAATAAAACTGCCACAATACATTTGCTTTTAAATTGTATGTGGCAGTTTAATAGAAATAATATTTCTTTCAATTAATTCTTAAAAATACTTTCATCTACTTTTACATTAGATTCAATGCTATCAAAATTCATAGGGCCATTTGGTGTAATAATAGTATAAGCAAACCAAAAGCCGTCTTTATTTTGTTTGTAATTGCTGTACGTTGTTTCCGTATCAACCTCTACGCCATCGGGCCCTTTTGACTTACCTGTGGACTTTACAAGAAAATTTGTTTTAGTATCAATAAAGTAAAAACCACTTTTACCAGATTTTCTAGTAACTTTTAGTTTATAAGCATCGGCACCATCTACTTTTTCGTTACCAACATATTCAATTGTAGCACCTTTTTCTTTAGCATCTACTAAAATACCTTGTGCATCTAATTGACCCTGCCCAGCTATCACAGCCTCTGCATCCATTTCTTGTGGTTCAGTCATTCCTTGAATTGGAAAAAATCTATAACCTTTATCCATTGTGTAAATCATGTAATTAGCATTACCCATAATTTCTAAATCTAGCCTCATACCCTTCATGTGATCAGTAGTCATTACAATAGGAAACTCTTGGCCCTGTGCACTCATAGTTCCAGATTTTTTTGTACTAGCAAGTGTTTTTATTTTCTCCAATCCGCCCATAGCAGCATTGCTCTTTGCAATAATTTCATCCGCAGTTTGTGCTTGTAAGCTAAGAGTAGTAAATGCTAAACCAGCAAATAATAATTTTTTAAACATTTTCATTTTTTTTAAATTTTAGTATTACAAAAAGTATTTTGTAATACAAATGTAGCATATCAATACATTTGCAACGCAACTCCGCATCTTTATTTTACAAACGGCTAAACAAGCATTTTAACGGTGAAAAACGCACATACCATTACAGGCAACATTGTTGACATATTAAGTAAAGAAATATTTTTTGGAGAAGTCGTTTTTGATCTCGGAAAAATAGTCGCTATTCATAAAATAAATAAAGAAGTTGATGAGTCTTCTTGTTTTATACTTCCGGGATTTATTGATAGCCATGTACATATAGAAAGTAGTATGCTTACTCCATCAGAATTTGCAAGGCTTGCTGTATTGCATGGCACAACCGGTACCATCAGCGACCCTCATGAAATAGCAAATGTATGTGGCATAGCAGGGGTTCATTTTATGATAGAAAATGGCAAGCAAGTTCCTTTTAAATTTCACTTTGGGGCACCAAGCTGTGTGCCTGCAACTAGTTTTGAAACTGCGGGTGATGAAATAAATGTAGCTGGAGTAACATCTTTGCTATCAATGCCTGATATATTTTACCTCAGTGAGATGATGAATTTTCCTGCGGTATTAAACAGCGACGAGTACGTGTTACAAAAAATAGCCGCTGCAAAAAAAGTAAACAAACCTGCTGATGGACATGCACCTGGACTAAGAGGAGAGGCTGCAAAAAAATACATTGATGCTGGCATGAGTACAGATCATGAGTGTTTTACCGAAGAAGAAGCCGCAGAAAAGCTTTCTTTCGGAATGAAAATTTTAATACGAGAAGGTAGTGCTGCCAAAAATTTTGATGCGCTCATTATGCTCATGCACGAACATTATGAAAACATTATGTTTTGTAGCGATGATAAACATCCCGATAGCCTTGCGGAAAATCATATAAATGAATTGTGCGCAAGGGCTGTAGCAAAGGGAATTGATATTTTTAAAGTGCTACAATCAGCATGTATAAACCCTGTAATTCATTACAAAATGAGAAATGGGATTTTACGTGTGGGAGATGCTGCTGATTTTATTCTGGTAAAAGATTTGAAAAGTTTTAAAGTAAGCAAAACATTTATTGATGGATTTTTAGTCGCTGAAAATGGCGAATCGTTCATTGAATCTACTCCTATAAAAATATTAAATAAGTTTAATTGTACAGCAAAAAAACCGACTGACTTTGAACTACCTACAAAAAAACTTCAAACAAACATAAAAGTAATAGAAGCATTGGAAGGACAATTAATTACAAACAAACTATTAAAACCAGCAAAAATAAAAAACGGATTACTTGTTGCAGATATAGAAAATGATATTTTAAAAATTGTAGTTGTAAATAGGTATTATGATGCGCCCGTAGCTATTTCATTTATAAAAAACATTGGTTTGAAACATGGCGCTATAGCCAGTTCTGTAGCACATGATAGTCACAATATTGTGGCAGTAGGTATAGATGAAGAAAGCATTTGCGCAGCAGTAAATTTAATTATAGCAGCCAAAGGTGGTGTGAGTGCAGTTGGTATGGGAGAACAAAAAATATTACCGCTGCCAATTGCAGGACTAATGAGCAATAGGGATGGTTTTGAAGTAGCAAAGGAATACACCAATATAAATAGTTTTGCGACCAAAGAACTAGGGAGCAGTATGCAAGCTCCTTTTATGACATTATCATTTATGGCTTTATTGGTAATTCCTCACCTTAAACTAAGTGATAAAGGTTTGTTTGATGGAGATAATTTTAGCTTTGTTGAATAAGTCAAAAATTGAGCATAATTTAAATTACTGTTAGGTGCTTTGCTTCTTAATTATTTCTTGGAGGTTTTTTAAGTATTATTTAATAGTGAGCTAAGTTCTAATCAAAACCAATTAAACATTGAAAAAGTATCGTCTCCGCCACGGCGAATGTCCAAGGTGTTTTTACTTTTTTAACTGGCTCGACAAGCTCCACCTGACAGTCTTTTTTAGTATTCTTTCAGAATCTTATTGATATAACTACTTTATGTAACTTTTTACTTAGTAGTTCAAAAAATGTTACAAACAAAAAATTAAAACTTAGCAGTTTCTATTTTAAATGAAACACTATCTGTTCCTTTTGGAGTAAAAAATTTAGATTTAAATTTTGCAGATGTACCAGGCGCTATGCTCTTGTAAACTGTTTCGTGGTCTTCCTCTAGCACTGCACCCGTTTCGCTAAAAAAAGTTATTTTCACATCCACGTCTTTGTAAGTTACTATTTTAGCATTATTAAAAACTTCAGCTTTTACAACAGTTTGACCCACTAGGTTCTTTTTCTTATCACCATCTACCGTAATAAATTTTGTAGGATTTTTTTGTTCTGTTTGTTCCAATGTTTCTTTACTCTTTTCATAGTTCTTTTCATCTTTTGAAGTTATTGTTTTGGAATCTCCATTACAAGAAGTGAGTAAAAAAGTTGTTATAACTAAGGATAAAATAAGTTTCATAATCAAATATTGTTTTAAATGTTTTTATAAAAATAGGTTTACCACACGATTTTATTTTAGTTTTGGCAAAAGAAATATAATTTTAACTAAATCTTTTTTTGTAAAATAAAAACAAATGGTACACAATCTTTGCAAGCAGCATTCTTTAGTGAGTAATTGGGTAAGTGAACTGAGAAATGTAGACATTCAGCAAGATAGAATGCGTTTTCGTAGAAATCTGGAGCGTATTGCAGAAGTAATAGGTTACGAAATAAGCAAAGAAATGGAGGTAGAGGAAAAAACGATTAAAACACCAATGGGCAATGCTGTATGCGAAGTTTTAAAAGAACAGCCAGTTTTAGCAACTATTCTTAGAGCAGGTTTGGCTATGCACAATGGTTTACTGAGCTATTTTGACAGGGCAGACAATGCTTTTTTAAGTGCATATCGCAAACACAATGCAGATGGTAGTTTTGAAATAGCATTAGAATATATGAGCTGCCCACCTATAGAAGGAAGAATAGTAATTGTTAGCGATCCCATGCTTGCTACGGGAGCATCGTTGGTAAAAGCCATTCAATTTATAAAAGAAGCAGGCAATATTAAAAAACTACATGTAGTTTGTGCCATTGCTGCTACAAAAGGAATAGAAACACTTCAAAAAGCTGTGCCCGAAGCCACTATTTGGTGTGGCTCTATTGATGATGAGTTATCTGGAAAAGGGTATATTATTCCAGGATTAGGAGATGCGGGAGACCTTGCTTATGGCTCTAAAATGCAGCAATAATCTTTTAGAAATGTTATATTTTTAAGTTTTTATGAATAACATAAGGAAAAGTATGCAGCAATAAAGGCGTTTTTCTTATCTTTAGGCTATAGAATTTAATACTATGAGGATATTTTTCGGAACCCTATTGATTTTTGTGTTTGCTTTAAGTGCTCATGCTCAAGACCCACATTTTTCGCAATTTTTTGCTTCTCCCCTTACCCTAAACCCCGCGTTTACAGGTAAGTTTGATGGCGAATGGAGGCTAGCAGTAAACCATAGAGACCAGTGGCCATCGATTCCAAAGGCTTATGTAACGAGTAGTGCTTCTTTTGATAAATCTATCTTAAGAAACAAATTACCATCAGGTGATGTGTTTGGTATTGGTGTATCTGCGCTTACCGATGCAAGTGCAAATAGTCAATTAAAATTAAACTACGGATCTGTATCTTTATCTTATCATAAAGCTCTAGATGAAGACGGATATAACACAATTGGAGCAGGATTTCAAGGCACTTACAGTAGTTTGCTTTTAGATACAAAGAGTCTCACTTTTGAAAGTATGCTTGCTCAAAATGGTTTTACAAACGAAGCCGGAAGAGAAGTTTTACAAAATGGAAATAACCAAAGTTATTTTGATGTGAATGCAGGTTTATTGTTTTCTGGTTCTAGTAATGGAAACAACAATTATTATGCAGGTGTTTCTGTTTACCATGTAAATAGACCTACAGTTGGATTTATTAGCACTACATATCAGCTTGCTAGCAGAATTACAGCTCATGCAGGTGGTACCTTACCAATATCGGATGTACTTAGTTTTAATGGTTCTATCATTCACCAAAGACAAGCAAAAGCTAGTGAAACTACACTTGGAGGAGCGCTCACATATCTTTTAAATGGTGATGAAGCTAATCCTTCTAATGTTTATCTTGGCTCTTGGATTCGTTTTAATGATGCCATTATTCCTTATATAGGACTAGAGGTAGGCGGGCTTAGGATTGGTGCCAGTTACGATGTAAATATTAGCTCTTTAAAAACTGCCACAGCTAGCAGAGGTGGTTCGGAATTCTCCATCATTTACATAAAACGCAAAGCAGAAACCAAAGGAATTCCTTGTCCAAAATTTTAACTAAGAAAAAATATGCTAAAACCATTTAGTCTTTTAAGCTAAATGGTTTTTTTGTTTTAACGCTCTACTTACAAAAAAAATAACTTTGGAAATACTATTGATAGGAAATATCGTATTTTCAATTACAAGAACCAACTATTAATTTTACTTTTGCACAATACTAATACCACAAAATGGAAATAATCCCCGGCCCATTATTAAGCCAGATAAACAGTCCGGCAGACCTAAAGAAATTTAGCAAAGATCAGATGCAACAAGTTGTAGACGAACTTAGACGTTACATAATTGATGTGGTAAGTGTACATGGTGGTCATTTTGCTGCAAGTTTAGGTGTGACAGAGCTGTCTGTTGCCTTGCATTATGTTTTTAATACTCCATACGACCAATTGGTATGGGATGTGGGCCATCAAGCATATGGTCATAAAATACTTACTGGAAGAAGAGATGTGTTTTCTACAAATAGAAAATATAATGGACTAAGTGGTTTCCCTAAACGCAGTGAAAGTAAATACGATACATTTGGTGTAGGCCATTCATCTACATCTATTTCGGCTGCACTTGGCATGGCCATGGCAAGCCATTATAAAGGCGAAAATGATAAGCAACACATAGCAGTTATTGGCGATGGCTCCATGACTGCAGGTATGGCTTTTGAAGCTATGAACCATGCAGGAGTAGAAAAGAGCAACGTCATTATTATTTTAAATGACAACGGTATCAGTATAGATGCAAATGTGGGCGCACTCAAAGAATATTTAACTGATATTACAACATCGCATACTTACAATAAAGTAAAGGATGATGTGTGGAATTTGATAGGAAAAATGCCTGTAGGTAAAACATTTACCCGAGGCATGGCTGCAAAACTTACCGATGGCTTAAAGGGTATGGTAAGTAGCAGTAGCAATTTATTTGAATCACTAAAACTTCGCTATTTTGGTCCAATAGATGGACACAATATCAACAAATTGATAGAGACTTTACAAGACTTAAAAGATATACCTGGTCCAAAATTATTGCACATAAAAACTGTAAAAGGAAAGGGGTATGATCTGGCAGAAAAAGATCAAACCAAATGGCACGCTCCGGGTTTGTTTGATAAAGTAACAGGTATAATAGCAAAGAAAGTATTTGACATTCCTCAACCACCAAAGTACCAAGATGTATTTGGGCATACCATTATAGAACTTGCGGAAAAGAACGATAAAATAATGGGTGTAACCCCTGCAATGCCAAGTGGAAGTTCGCTTAAGTTTATGATGGATGCAATGCCAAACCGTGCATTTGATGTAGGTATTTGTGAGCAACATGCAGTAACGCTTAGTGCAGGAATGGCTACACAGGGAATGAGGGTATTTTGTAATATTTACTCTTCGTTTATGCAACGTGCATACGATATGGTAATACACGATGTAGCCATACAAAAACTACCAGTTATATTTTGCCTTGACCGTGCTGGCTTAGTAGGAGAAGATGGCCCTACGCACCATGGCTGTTACGATATTGCTTACATGCGTTGCGTACCACATATGATTGTGAGTGCACCTATGAATGAAGGCGAACTAAGAGATTTAATGTACACTGCACAGTTGGAAAAAAATCAATTGCCATTTTCTATACGTTACCCACGTGGGGAGGGTACTATGCCTGAGTGGCGCACCCAAATGAAGGAAATAAAAATAGGTACAGGGCGTAAATTAAAAGATGGAGAAGAAATAGCAATTTTAAGTTTTGGTCATCCAGGTAATTTTGCAGCTACAGCTATACGTGATGTAAAAAGCGAAGGCATAAATCCCGCACATTACGATATGCGTTTTGCAAAACCATTGGACGAAGAAATGCTTCACGAAGTATTTGCACGCTATAATAAAATAATTACCCTAGAAGACGGAACAGTAGTTGGTGGTTTTGGTAGTGCCATTTTAGAATTTATGAATAAGCATGGCTACAAAGCAGATGTAAAAATTATGGGTATCCCAGATAGGTTGGTAGAACATGGTACACCAAAGCAACTGTATGATGAAATAGGGATAGATGCTAATGGTATTGCCAATATGTTGCGTAGTTTTGTAAATAAAAAAGTATTGGTTTAGCTTTATTAATTCCAATGTATCTTACCGCATTTATTAAATCTTTGGGGCGGTGATCTCGTTAATAACTATGAACATTTCTCTATGCTATGAGCTTGCACTTCTCGCCTGCCGGTGCGGTGCTGCGGGGCACTGTTACCATCATGCCGCTTTTGAGCCTAGAAATCTTTATTTATCATTTTTAAAAACCATTCGTTCAACATAAATATACAACAGAATGAAATGGATGTTGATTGTGACTACTTTTACTTTTTCGGTTACTGTATTTGGACAAAAAACAATTTTAAAAAATACGTCAGTGCCCGGCTGTGGGCCTGTTTACGAAAAAAATAAAAAACTACAAGTGGAAAATAAAGTAAAAAAAGGGGTAAAAAATGTGTTGGGTACCGATCTTCAAATAGCAGGTACAAATCCACTTACAGGTTTTTATAGAGATGGCTTTTGCTCCACAGGTAAAGATGATAGAGGTGTGCACGTAATAGCAGCAAAGTTAACCGATGCTTTTCTTCAGTTTTCCAAACAACAAGGCAACGATTTAATAACCCCAATGCCTCAATACAATTTCCCGGGTTTAAAGGCAGAAGATTGTTGGTGTCTATGTGCTAACAGGTGGAAAGAAGCTTACAATGCAGGTGTAGCGCCGCCAGTTATTTTAGAAGCTACTCACGAAAGAGCATTAGATTTTGCTACATTAGCAGAGTTAAAGCACATAAAAAAACCATAATTGTTTTAGGAATAATATGACTATTAATTTTACATTCAATGTTATTCTTTTAATTATTGGCATTGTTGTAGGAGTTATTGCGGCACTGAGTTTGCTCATTATTAAAGCTAATAAAGAATCAAACAAATTTTTATCTGCTTTAGTATTGATTTGTGTTGGAGCACTATTGCATAATTTCTTAATTAGCTCAGGCATTTATAACCAAAAACCAGAATTATATTTTCTACCCGTTGTTTTACCTTTTGGCATTGGCCCGCTATTATATTTATTTGTAAACAGGCTAATTTTTTTACAACCCATCGGCAAAAAAATAATTGTATTACACTTATTACCATTAATTGTACAATTTTCGTTTTACCTTTTTTGTTTTTTGCAACCAGATAATGTTAAATATGATATTTACTCAAAGATTTATCAACCATTTATAACAGCATTTGAGCTCTTAGGCACATACCTTTCAGTAAGCATCTACATTTATTTATCTTTTAACGAGATTAATTATTATAAACTCTATTTAAACGATTACTACTCCAATACCGAAAAAATTGCCTTGCAATGGCTCAAAAGGTTGTTGTATATATTCTTGTTTTATTACATTATTTCTATTTGCTTTATACTAGTATCTTATATTTTTAAAATTTCTACAAATTATTTCCCTAGCGATTTTATTAGGTGCATCATTATTTTTATGATTGGTGTTTACGCAGTTAACCAAAGAAGCCTCAGCGTAATACAGCAAAACATTCAAACAGTAATTGAAGAGGAACCAACTGAACAGATTACAAATTCGGATATTAGCATTGAAACTTCCAATAATCCACATTTAATATTTAGCAAACCCCAAGTAGAAAAGAAAAAGGAAATAAACAATGAGCTATTGAATACTATCATACAAACTGTACAAACCGAAAAACTATATTTAAACGAAGAGCTAACAATTTCTGACCTTGCAAAAAAATTAGGATACAGCACCAAAACAATTTCTTACACAATAAATAATGGCCTCCAAAAAAGCTTTTCCGTTTTTATAAACGAATACAGGGTAAATCAATTTAAAGAGATGAGATTATCGGGTAATTATGACCACCTTTCTATAATGGGCTTGGCTTACGATTGTGGCTTCAATTCAAAATCTACCTTCAATAGAATATATAAAGAAATTACTGGCTCGCTACCAAAAGAGCAAAAAACTAATATCTAATAAGTGTCATTTTAAGAAGTTTTTATTTTAAATAATTAATCTTCATCTATTTACAATAACTCGAATTTTTAGTCCCAAATCCCGAAATGGGTCTTTAGCCGCTTTTTACCGAGGTACTTTTGTGTTTCAAACTTAAAAATTAAAACATGAAAAATTTCATTTTACAAATCTTAGTTACAGTTTTTTTACTAACCGCTTGCCAACAAAACAGCAAAAAGAATAACATCGAAAACACAATTACCACAGAAGAATCTGCTGACAATGGTTTAAATTACAAAGACGGGCAGAAACCTGCCAATAGATTATTTCCCGACAAGCTTAGAGATTTGCCAAACGAAATAGTTGCAGCCCACTATCCAAATCCCTGCTATGCAAACTACGAGGATAGCATGTACATTTGGAAGCATAATATTACCATTCAAACCAAGGAAGATTTACAAATTGTAGAATTTGGAAGTTTTGTTTACACAGAAAAAGGCTGGTACTTGAGGGTTAGTATGAACGCAATTGATTTTGAAGAAAATTATCATTGTAAAGGCGGATTGTTAAAAAAAGGAGTTTCTTATACGGACAATTCGAGTTGGAGACGAGATAAAAAATTACGAGGGGGCGATGCAATGTGGTTTTTTATTGCCAAAGACAAAAATGGTAAACTTGTAAAAGGAATAGCACCAATAGAAACAGAAGGTAAACTGATAAATTCTACCACAAAAAATGCTTCTATTATTCAAGCTAATATATCGTGGACGGGGTATGGTGAACTAGGCGGATACAGTTTAACGGGTAACATAAAATTAAAAAATTATGATATACAATTACAAGGTGACAGTTTAAAAAGTGCTGTAATCACGATAGATATGACAAGTATTACCCACGAAAACAAAGATTTAGAATCTCATTTAAAAGATAAAGACTTTTTTGATGTTGCGAAATTCCCATCTGCTATTTTTGAAACAAAAAAAATAGAATACACAAGTGCGACTACGGCTGTGGCCTATGGCACGCTTACTTTAAAATCAGTATCAAAGCCAATTAAGCTTCCGCTAACTATTCAACGTAATGGAGATAACAAAACTTTATCTACAAAAATTTCAATTGACAGAACAATTTTTGGTATTAAGTACAACTCAAAAAGCTTTTTTGGCAACCTAGGTG
Organism: Ferruginibacter sp.; assembly: GCA_031377605.1. Lineage (GTDB taxonomy): Bacteria > Bacteroidota > Bacteroidia > Chitinophagales > Chitinophagaceae > Ferruginibacter. The sequence goes on along the minus strand of JANMFB010000023.1, from coordinate 7,767 downwards.
ATCAAGCCATAAAAAACAAGTTTGACTTGGCTTTTAGTATTACCCTAAAATAATAATAAAATGCAAAGTAGTTTACAATAGGTTTGAAAAAAGCTTGTTTTAAACTACTTTTTCAGAAAATTATATTAAATTTTTACCCCCAACTTTTTATAAATAAAACTCATTAGCCATGCTGGCCCTATCATTAAAAACTGAATGTCTTTTAAAAAAGATGGTTTCTTACCTTCTATCTTATGACCGTAAAATTGTCCTACCCATGCACCTACAAAAACAATGATAGAAAAAATCCAGAGTTTAATAAAAGCTAACTGCTCTATAAAATGACATAAACACAAACATAAACCACCAAAAAGCATCATCCCAATTGATAAGCTTTTAGACAAAGAAAAGTAATACAACAATACCAGTGCCATTACAATAAAACCTATATTCATTTGATGAGTATCAATAAACCAAGGCAGTTTTATACTGTATAATAATCCTAATATAGAAAAGAAAATTGCTGGTACACATATCCAATGTATGGTTTTGTTTGTTTCATTTTTATGGCTTTCGCCATACTCTGCTAGCCATTGTTGGATAGTTTTCATCTACAAGAATTTAGAATACTAAGGTAAATAATTTCACCCTTAGTTTTAAAACAAAGTTCTCTTACATTTCAATCCCTTTTCAACCATCCTGTAATACTCATACGTGGCGCATGTGTAACTAAAACTTCATGCTCTATTTCACTACTTTTAAAGAATACCATTTTACCATCGGTAGGAGAAATATTTTGCTCATACCCGATGTGTTGTATACACAACTCACCTCCATCTGCTATTTTCCAATCAGTATTTAAATACATAATAATAGAGTATTGTCTACTATCATTATTGCGAAATTGATCCTTATGCTTTTTATAAAAACTACCTGCCTCGTATAGTGTATAATGAAATTCATAGCCCGTAATACCAGTGTAACATTCTCTATTTAAGTAAAGAATAAAAACATCCATTAAATCGAAAAAAGTATTTTCATATTGATTGTTATGAGCTCTATCGAGCCAATAAATTTTATCGCCACGCAATAATTTATTTTTCGTTGCAAATAATTCATTTCCTGTACCTGCTTGTAGCATTTTATCAGCTGCAAAAAGCGTGATTAGATTTTGCTTTAAATGTGATGCGAGATCTTTGCTTAAAAAATTTTCTGCGATACCTACTTTGTTATCTACAAAACTATTGATGAGTGTGTTAAAAATCTTTTGCAAACATTTTTTTGAGAGAAGCTGTATTTGGCAATTTACCTTATGTGAAGATAGTCTTAAATTTTTATTACGCAGGAAACAAAAGTTCGTATTTACAATTGCATAAATAGCGTTTTAACTGATATTACTTTCATTTAAAAAATAGAATGATGTTACGATCATAGAAAATCTACCAAAAATAATTATATAAATCGTTTAGCTAGCTAAAAAACCTTACAATAATGTTAGAATTTGAGGTGTCAACATAGAAAATAAAATATAACAAAATAAATTGTTGTTTTTTACATAGGTTCAATAATACTTATAGTATCATAATAAATAGTAGATACACTAATCTACGCAAAAGAAATAAACACAAAAGAAAAGAACAATAAATATTTACTTTTATAAAAAAAAGTTACTCAATTACTCATACAAATAATACTGAAGAATTTAAATTTTCTTTAGAAAAATATTTTAGCGCAATTGGCGATAAGAAACCTAGGTATGCAAGCATCATACTATAAAAGGCAAAATAAATACCTCCATAAATGGCACCATTTTCAAAAACAATACTGTGTGCATTTCTTGTAGAATAAATTTAATGAGATTTTACCATTATTGCAACTATCCAAAAAGCAAAAAGTGCAAGCCAAATAAAAAATTACACAACAAAAAAGTGATCATAAATCCTTCAATATTTTAATGATTTTATAAAAGTAAAACAAGGAAAAAATTTATGCTGAGATAATATTACTATCAAAATATGTTATTGTTAAAATTTTTACTCGAAAACAATTAAAAGTATGGTTTTCAATAAAAAAATATTATCACAAATTTACTAAGAAGCCATTTAACATAACCCTAACTGCAAATAACAATAATAAAAGCACCTTTGTACAATAATTACTGTTCTTTAGAGTTACATAAAGAGAAACAAAATAACATCACTGAAGAACTTTACGTTTAACGCTTATTTATTATAAAATAAAACGAAAGAATTATGAACTCATCAAATCAACTTACTGCAGTAAATGAATCTGTACAACAACTTACCAACAATGCCACAACTTGGCTTGGGAAAGCAAAGGGAGAGAAAAGTGAAACAATAATGGGGCAAACATTTATTGCACCGAAGGAAGGCGACTTAGAGCGTATTGAAGTTTATTCTACTATCGTAGCAAGAGCGGGAGAAGTGGCATTAACGGTACATGCTTTTGATTCACAAAATCAATCTTGGGGACCTACGCTATCTACAAGCAATTTGAATTTTAATACTGATTGTAATGGAAAGTGGATGTCTTTTAATATACCATTATTGCATCTCACAAAAGGAATGATATATGGTTTCAAATTAGAAAGCCATGGTTCCTTTATTGGTGTAGGAGAAGCTGTAATAAGTGCCAAGCAACAGCCATTTGCACATGGCAAGGAATGGAAATTTACTAACAATGAAACTAAAGGTGCTTCATTTAGCTATTTTAGCCTTGCTTTTAAAGTGGGATTGAAAGCCGCTTAGCACTTTTTTAATATTCTGTATTTTAACTGAAAGAGACTTCATTCAAATGAACTTTTGTCATTTCATAAAAATGATTCTGTAAAACATGTAAAGGAATTGGTTCGATTATATGGCGCTGTTCATCTCTGTACCATATTTCCATTCTAGAAAAGTCGCCTTCTTTTGATATGAGTATTCGAAAGGCTCCTTTCATATATTTAATATTACCTTCCTCGTTTGTTTGCTTGGTAAATTTTAAATGTTGTAATTCTGCATCATTCACTTCTATTGCATATACATCATTAGCTGGAAACCAATAACTTTGTTCTCCTACATTTACGAAAACTTTTTTGTCTACATTGTCTGTATCCTCTATTTCTCCACGTTTTTTATCTCCATCAAAATTTGCAATTACATGAGATCCCTTTTTCAATTCTGTAAATTTTATCATATAGCTTTTGTTTTATAAAACAATTTAATAAAAAAAACCACAATAAGACTCTTTTGAGAAATAAAATTGAAACAAAATATTTTATAGAAAAGTAATAATACCGTCAATATATTCGTGATAGTCCAATTCCATTAGCCTAAAGGACTACCAAAACAGTATTATAACGAAAGCCAATTGGACTAAATGTTGATATAATTGGTATAAACAAATTTTTAAATGAGTACAAATGTTATTCAAAATAAATAAAGCACAAAAAACCTCAAATAAATCTAAACTATTTAAAGCTATTTGATTTATTTGAGGCTTTTAAATTGTTTTTATAATTTTAATCGTTTCCTGCAACTTGGAAAGTAATTGGCTGCCTACGAAAAGCCTTTACAATACTTCCATTTTGCTGAGCCGGTGTCCACTTGGGACCCTTTTTTATTGCCCTCACAGCTTCTTGCTCCATACCGTATCCATGGTTTGTTTCTGCAACAACATCACTTATACTTCCATCTTTAGCCACTATAAACCGAACAATTACTTGATAAGTTCCTGCTGGTACGTCTTCAGGAGATGTTAAATTCCTTTCGAGAAACTTTCTCCAAGCACCTGGTCCGCCAGGAAATTCTGCTTCTATCTCCACCTTTTGAAAAACCTTATCCTCTTCTACCTCTTTTGGAAGTGCTACTACATCAGATTTCTCTACAACAACTGGAGCTTGTACAATCTGCTTGGTATTTTCTGTAACAATAGTTGCAGTACTAATAGCCTGGTCTTCTTGTATTTCTTCAATTTTCTCATCCTTTTTTACTTCATTATCCTTTTTAATAATAGGTGGAGTATACTGGATAGATTTAATTTCAGGCGGTGGTGGTGGTGTAGGCGGTGGAGGAGGAGGTGGTGGTGGTGGTGGTTCATCTTTTTTAACCTCAGCTAAAGAAGCGTCAATAACTTCCAGCGTGTCCTTCTTGTTACCTACATTCGCAGAAACAAAAATGCCTATCAAAATCAATGCAAGTACAATACCTGTTCCTGCAAGGGCTTTAAGCATGCGAGAATTGTAAGTCTTTCTCAGCTGGTAAGCACCATAAGACTTGTTCTTTCCTTCAAAAAGGATATCAAGAAAATCTGCGTTTAATATTTTATTTGCTTCCATTAAAAACGTATTTAATAATTAGATTCAAAATTGGAAAAATTCTATACTTATTTAATGCCATTTTGTTGTTCATTAATCTGGATGAGCCTTTGCTCAGTTTCAGAAATTTTGTCCTCGGCATAATGGCCTGGCTTTACACCACAAATGGTCATTTCATCAATAATACTCATTGCATTACCAAAAGTAGATGCAGTATCAGATTTTATAATGTACATCAAATCTCCTTCTGGTGTATTTTTTTTCTTATCGGTTATTACTTCTCTAATTTGCTTAAAAGTTACAGCCTTAAACTGCTCTGACAACCTAGTTTCGTCTAGTATACCAAAATAATAATACACTTGATTTCCCTTTCCTAAAAGTATGGTAGTTGAACCCGACTCTTTTACTTCTTTTTGGTCTTCTTTTTTACTATCCTTTGGTTCATTCATATTCATTGCCGTACTCTGGCTCATGGTTGTAGTAAATACAAAGAAAGTAATAAGTAAGAAACCTAAATCTACCATTGGGGTAAGATCTACCCTAGTGGATTTTTTAACTGCTTTTTTTACGCCGGGGCCTTTTTTATGTCCGCCACCGGAGGTGTCCATTTCTGCCATCTCAAATATTTTTTAAGATAAATAAATTTACTTTTGCTTGAGTTGTTCTAAATACAATTCCGAACCCGCAGGAGCCGGAGTTCCATTGGTAACAATTTTAAACTTGAATATTTCGTTTTTCTTGAAAGCGTATTTAATGTTTTTGTATTTAGGATACAAAGCATCATTATCGCCTTTTACTAATAACAAATTTTGTAGTTCTTTTTGATCTACTTGTTCTGCTGCAAAAACATTTGCTACGCTTCTAATCCAGTCTACCATTTCATTATTTGTACTGTCTTCAATAGGAATTCCGGGCATAGTGGCAGCATTTGGTTCGGTAGCAAGTGCAAGAGAACCTTTAATTTGATTTAGTGGCAAACCTATAAAAGTTTGTTTACCCCATTTTTGTAACTCTGCAGGAGTTAAACCTAACCCCTTAGTTAAATTTATATTTTCTAGTACTTCTTTCTTTTTGGCATCTTCTCCAAGCATCAAAAAAGCACGGCCTTCTTTTGTTAGTGTAATTAATATTGCTTTATCTGAAGCTACTTTAGTAGACACAGAGTTAGGCGTTTTTACTGCTAAAACTTCTGGCGGTTTTTGCTTTGTTGCAAGTATGAAAAATGACAGCAAAAGAAAAGCCACATCGCACATAGCCGTCATATCTACGGCTGTGCTTTTCCTTGGTATTTTTACTTTTGGCATTTATATAATTTTTAGTGTTTTACTTTAGATGCAATTGGTGCAAATTTCCATACAATATACAAAGGTAATTTTTCCTTTTATGTCAATCAAGTGTATATTGGTATAATACCATTTCCAATGATATTACTTGTATAGAGATGCAAAAGACTGGGTTAAAGTAAATCCTGATTCATCAATACCGTAAGTGATACCGTCGATCTTAGTAGTAAAAATGTTATAAAAAATAATCGCAAGTGCAGAAGTTCCAATACCCAAAGCGGTGTTATACAACGCTTCAGAAATACCTTGAGAAAGTTTGCCTGCTGCTGCACCACCACCACTATCTTCACCAAGTGCAGAGAATGAACGTATCATACCCATTACTGTTCCCAATAGACCTAGTAATGTAGCTACTGATGCTATAGTAGAAAGGAATACAAGATTTTTTTCAAGCATAGGTAATTCAAGTGATGTAGCTTCTTCTACTTCTTTCTGAATAGCCATTACTTTTTGATCCGTACTTAATTCGTTGTTACTTATCATGTCTTTATAACGATGAAGACCTGCCTTCATTACATTACCTACACTTCCTTTTTGTTTGTCGCACTCAGACAAAGCAGCATCAACATTTTTATTTGCTAGATGATATTGTACTTTACGAATAAAGTCTGCATTGCTCGCAGTACCACCGGCTTTTGCAATAGTAAGAAAACGCTCTATAACGAATGCCAATACCGTAAGTAAACATCCAATCAGAATTGGTACGATAATACCACCTTGATACATCTTATAAAGTCCTCCCTTTGCACCATCTCTCTCAGGCCAAAATCCATTGCCTACTGCTGTTGTGAAATGGGATGCGTCTCCCAATACAAATCTCCAAATTACATACCCAATTAAAATGCATAATAAAGGGGCTAACCAAGAAATAGAATTTCCAGATTTTTTTGCTTGTACGGATGTTGCCGGTTTTACTGTTGCAGTTGGTCTAACGTCTGCCATAAAATTCAAGTTTTAAGAGGTGTTGTTAAAAAAATTGTTTTTTGTAAAAAAATTGACTTAATTGTTTACCTATAACTATGTAAATAGGGAACACAAGATAATAAAATATTTGAAAGTAAATCAACACGCTAAAAATAAATTTTATTCCTCTTTGAAAGAATTAATGATTGTTTGTTCTTTGATTTTTTAGACTTTTTTCACTTGTGTACAATGCAATAAGACATTCAATAATATGACATAATAAACTAATCTAAGAAAAACCACTAAAAATTATGCATATAAAGTAATTTGACTCATTATCTCGCAAATCAAAAAAATAGCCCTTTTGCATCTTTTAGCTATATATGGCTTTTAAAAAATATTTATTCACATACAAAATAATAAAACCTATATTTGCGTTCCTTTTTCAAGGATTAGTTAACAATATTTGTTCACAACCAAAAATTTCTATTTATGGCTGTAAAAATCAGACTACAGAGACATGGGTCTAAAAAAAGACCATTCTATTTCATCGTTATTGCGGACGCACGCAGTCCTCGTGATGGTAAATTCATTCAAAAACTAGGTTCTTACAACCCACTTACGGTTCCTGCTACAATACAGATAGACCGTCAGAAAGCGTTAGATTGGTTACAGAAAGGTGCTCAACCTACCGATACTGTACGCCGTATTCTTTCGTTTAAGGGTGTGTTGTTCTTAAAGCATTTGTTACGTGGTGTAAGCCTTGGCTTATTTGACGAAGCTGCTGCTATGGAAAAATTTACTGCATGGAGCTCGGAACATGAAGCAACTGTTGCAAGACGCCAAGGTGCTCATAAAAAAGCAAACCAGGAAAAACGCAATGTACCAGTGGTGAAAAAAGTAGAACCAGTAGCCGCACCTGTAGCCGTTGAAGCATCTCTAGAGGAAGCTGCAGCAGCAGAAACAGATGCACCAGCAACTGAAGAAACAACAGTAGCAGAATCACTTGATATCGAATTTGACTATATTGAACCGATTGCACTTCTTCTTGCATGAGTGTTTGTACTTTGGTTTGCTATTGCGATATTTTGAGCTATAATGCAGGTAGTAAGTATCGCCTGACAATAGAGATTATGCTTAGATTTTTGCATTCATCACGAGGTTTTACTCTCTTTGAGCTCATGATCGTCATGTCGATGATAGCACTTCTTCTATGAAGTGGTA
>JANMFB010000075.1:0-4767 GCA_031377605.1 Ferruginibacter sp. | reverse complement strand
CTAAATTTGTAGCGGGTACCTACTCAATCGTTTTACTTGACGCAAACAACAATCAACTTATTAGCGAAAATGTAGTGAAATATTAATCTTAGCATTAAATCATTTAATCCCGAGCTAATAACGGCTCGGGATTTTTTTATTTGGTCACAACTTGGTTATGATAAAATTTCTAAGGAATTATTTTAAGAATTTATTTTCAACAAGATATTGGTATTAAAAAAGTTTACATGCAATACATTGCTGCTAATCTTAGTATAACAATAATATTAAATATTTTACGAAGTTAAATTGATAAAACTGAGTTAATCTGTAAGAAAATTGAGTGTAAAAGAAAGGAATTAAAAAACAATAATATTAGGGAGAAGAAAGTAACTAACTATGAAACTTGCAGATATTTATACACCACAAAAGCAAAGGTACTATTTGATATTTATGACACCATAGGCCTCAAACTAAAACTTAAAAGCGTAAGTTCAAATTTTGATTCGTAGGTAACACTTGCTAGATTTTAAAGGGTTAAAATAGAGATGCAACATAAATTAAGCAGTATTATTTTTATTTCATTTTTTGTATTAATAATTTAAACTCTATTTTCCAATTAATAAAAGTATAAATTTTCGTAAATTGCAGTTACTAAAAAAATAAATATGAAAAAAACGCTACTATTGACTTTCTTACTGATTGCCCAGATTGCATTGTTTGCTCAGGTTATTACTATTAAAGAAGCTAAAGCAACAATAAATTCAAAATCAGATTTACTCGGTTTATCTGATGTACAGTTAGCCAATTATACAGTTAGTAGTGCATTTACTGATAATGATATTAGCTACTACTATTTACAACAAACGTACAAAAATATACCCATAAGAAATGTGATAAAAGTTGTAGCAATAAAAAATGGAGCAGTTGCAAATAATTCAGGTTACTTTATCTTAAATCCCAACATTTTATCAAACAACTCGAGCAACAAACCAAATATTAATGCAAGTACAGCAGTTGTTAAGGCATTTGAAGCCGTTAAAATTAAAGAGCCCTCTATAGCTTTTAATAAAAATGCTGCTAAGAATAATTTTGGTAAACTCGAAGGAGTTTATGAAGATGTTACAGCTAATTTAGAATGGTATGTTACAGAACAAAATAGTAAGGCTTCTAAACTCAATTTAGTTTGGGCTATCGTCGTAGCTCCAAATGGTACTGATGATATTTGGCAATACTTGGTAGATGCAAAAACCGGGGCTATTCTTAACAGATTCAATTTTACCGTTTATGAAGGTCATACAAATAATAAAAGTGTTGGAGTATTACTCAATCACGAAAATAAATCAGATCCTAAGTTAATTATACCCCAATTTAATATTAATCAAAGCCCTCAAGCAGTTGCAAATGCAGGTTATTTTGTTAGCCCATACCCTGCTGAAAGTCCTATACATCCGGGTGGTGCTGCTGCCCTTAGAAATAATCCATGGACGGTTGCAGGTAATGCTGGGTCTTTAGGCTGGCATAGTAACGGCACGATAGATTATACCATTACAAGAGGTAACAATGTGTGGGCAACAGAAGATAATGCAGGATCTAACTCGAATTCAGGATTACCAGCCACATCTACCACAGCTCCTGATCCACTTACATTTAATTTTCCTGCTAATTTTAATGCGAACCCAAAAAGTAATCAATTTCAACCTTTCGCTATTACCAATTTGTTTTATTGGAACAATATAATACATGATGTTACTTATCAATATGGTTTTACGGAGTTAACCGGAAACTTTCAAGCTAATAATCAAGGTAGAGGTGGTGCTGGCGGAGACGATGTACAGGCATTAGCTCAAAGTGGTGCTGCAGGGTGTGTTGGAAATAATGCTAATATGGCAACACCTCCGGATGGCAGTAGACCTCGTATGCGAATGTATTTGTGGACTGCACCAGCGACTGCTGGCCCTAAAGTTCAACTAGGTTCTAATATATACAATGGGGTAGAAGGTGTTTTTAGTACTGCGAATTCTTTGGCTTGTAATGGCAATACAGTAACTGGTCAATTAATTTATTATAATGATGCAACTGGTGGTTTGCACCAAGCATGCGGCGCAGGTACATCTCCCTCAAATGTAATAACCGGTAAAATAGTTTTGATAGATAGAGGCAATTGCAATTTTACAGAAAAAGTACAAAATGCGCAAGCTGCCGGGGCATTAGCAGTTATAATGGTAAACAATGTACCTGGTGCACCAATTCCAATGGGAGGAGGGCCAATAAACACTATAACTGTTCCTGCTCTTATGGTTAGCGATGTAGATGGCGCTGTACTAATTGCGGCAGCAGCTTCGAGTCAGACTGTATCTATAACACCGCCTATAAGTTTAGATAGCGATTTAGATAATGGTGTGATTGCCCATGAATATACTCATGGTATTTCCAATAGACTTACAGGTGGTCCTGCCACGACATCTTGCTTACAAAATGCAGAACAAGCAGGAGAAGGATGGAGTGATTATTTTGCATTGATGCTTTGTACTAACTGGGCAAGTGCTCAGTTAACAGATGGGGCAACCCCACGGCCAATTGGTACCTATGTAAATGGTGAAGCCATCACCGGGGGAGGTATTCGCTCTTTTCCCTATTCTACAAGTATTTCCACCAACCCACTTACATATGCTAATATGGGAACAGGTATATATAATGGTACAGCGCCACATCCAATAGGAGAAATTTGGTGTAACACAATTTGGGATATGACATGGGCAATTATTGCACAAGAAAATCAAATTAATCCTAATTTGTATAATTTTTCTATAGCCAATAACGGGGGTAATAGTATAGCATTCAAACTAGTTACGGAAGGTATGCGCTTGCAACCATGTTCTCCTGGCTTTGTAAATATGAGAGATGCAGTGTTGGCTGCCGATAGAGCCTTTTATAACGGTCGCCATGCTTGTACAATGTGGACGATTTTTGCAAAAAGAGGCTTAGGCTTTGGTGCTTCCCAGGGTAGTTCTGCAAGTGTGACAGACCAAACGCCAAGTTCAGCTTTACCACCTGCACCTAGCCTTAATACCCAACCTGTGGATGTTACAGTAGCTGTAGGAAATACAGCTACTTTTAGTGCAAATGCTGGCACGGATGTAAATTTAATTTACCAATGGCAAGTAAGTACAAATGGTGGAACTAACTGGAACGACGTAGTGCCGGCAGTTATTACATCTACATTAAATATTCCAGCTGTTACTTCTGGCATGAATAATAATAAATATCGTTGTCTTGTTTATATAGGTTGCGCAATCACAACATCTAATGTAGCTACTTTAAACGTAACAGGGGGCGCAACACCACCCATTATTACAATGCAACCAACCTCTGTAACTTCATGTGTAAATGCTAATGCAACTTTCACTGCTGCGGCTAGCGGAACAGGTGTAACATACAACTGGGAAGTTAGTACGAATAATGGTGTAAACTGGGTAAGTGTAACTCCTGCAAATACAACAACTACATTAACTTTAACTACTGTAACTGCAGTAATGAATAATAACCAATATAGAATAGTAGCAACGAATGCTTCAGGTAGTGTAAACTCTAATGCTGCTATTTTAACCGTACAAAATATACCTGCCGCACCTGGAGTAACAAGCCTTGTAACGTATTGCCAAAATGCAACGGCAATAGCATTGACTGCTACTGGCTCAAACTTACTTTGGTATACAGGTGCTACAGGTGGCACGGGTAGTGCGTCTGCGCCTACGCCTTCTACTACTACTGCCGGTAACACCATTTTTTATGTAAGCCAATCTACAAATGGATGTGAGAGCCCTCGTGCTTCTATCACCGTTACTGTTAACCCTACACCGGCTGTACCTATTGTAACTAGTCCGGTTACCTATTGCCAAAATAGTACTGCTGTGCCTTTAACCGCTACAGGTAACAACTTACTTTGGTATACCGCAGCTACTGGTGGTACTAGTAGTGCTATTGCTCCTACGCCTTCTACTACTACATTGGGCAATACTAACTTCTTTGTAAGTCAATCTACAAATGGATGTGAGAGCCCTCGTGCTTCTATCACTGTTTCTATAATTGCTAGCACGCCTGCACCTGCTGTTACTAGCCCGGTAAACTATTGCCAAAATGCAACGGCTACTGCGCTTACCGCTACAGGTACTAGCTTACTTTGGTATAACACTGCTACAGGTGGTACAGGTAGTACTACAGCACCTACGCCTCCTACAGCAACTGTTGGTTCCACTACTTTTTATGTAAGCCAAACTACTAGCTGTGGCGAAGGCCCTAGAGCTGCTATTACTGTAAATATTAACCCTTTACCTGCTGCACCTGGAGTAACAAGCCCGGTAACGTATTGCCAAAATGCAACGGCAATGGTTTTGACTGCTACAGGAACCAACTTACTTTGGTATACAAATGCTACGGGTGGAACAGGTAGCGCTACTGCGCCTTCACCTTCTACTGCTACTGCAGGTAATACAATATTTTATGTAAGTCAGACTAGTAATGGATGCGAGAGCCCTCGTGCCTCTATCACCGTTACTGTTAATCCTGCGCCTGCTGCTCCTGCTGTAACTTCTCCAATTGCATATTGCCAAGCTGCAACTGCAGTGGCACTTAGCGCAACAGGTTCAAATTTATTATGGTACGGCACCAATGCAACCGGTGGTATAGGTAGTGTTACTGCGCCTACACCTTCTACTGCTATTGCAGGTAGCACAATTTATTATGTGAGTCAAACTACTAATGGATGCGAGAGTCCTAGAGCAGGTA
>JANMFB010000347.1:0-2536 GCA_031377605.1 Ferruginibacter sp. | reverse complement strand
GCACAAATATGGATGCACACAAATATGCTTACGGTAAATGGTACCCGCATGAGTAAATCGTTGGGCAATGGTTTTTTACCACATGAATTATTTACCGGCTCGCACCCTCTTTTGGATAAAGCATACAACCCGATGACGGTAAAATTCTTTATGTTGCAAACGCAGTACCGTAGCACATTGGATTTTAGCAACGAGGCTTTGCAAGCTTCAGAAAAAGGTTTGAAACGCTTATGGGAAGCATATGAAGTTTTACAAAAACTTGTATACACTGCTGGAGAAATAGATGCCGATATAGAAGAAAAAGTAACAACGCTTGTAAATGGTTTTGATGAATGCATGAGCGATGATTTTAATACAGCAAGGGTATTGGCAAATATGTTTGAGTTGGTACCTATCATTAATTCTATAAAAGATGGATTGATAATAGTAGGTGCAATAACGGAAACTACATTTGATTTATTACAAGAAAAAATGAAAGCCTATTTAGAAGATGTGTTTGGCCTACAACAAGCCACAGAAGCCGGTAACGAAAAACTTTCTTCGGTTATGGAATTATTGATAGATATAAGAAAAGAAGCAAAAGCCAAAAAAGATTTTGCTACTTCTGATAAAATAAGAAACCAACTTTCTGAAATGGGCATACAAGTAAAAGACGAAAAGGATGGAAGTGTAAGTTGGAATATTTAAAAAATCATTTTACAAAAGGAAACCACTTTAAAGAGTGGTTTTTTTATGCCCTTTATTTTTTGAAAGCAAAAAATTTACGGTTCACGAAAAGGAATATACGGTTCACTCCAATTGGTAAAATAATTTCTGGGTATGGTTTTTACTTTACACAAAAATCAAAAATCATGAAAATAAATCTAAAATTACACACCCTTTTTATGGTAACAGCATTAGGCACCATGTTTACGCTATCGTCTTGCGATAAAGAAGATCCACCACCACCAACAGTAGTTACGCCCACAGTTGTAGGAGTGGCGCAAGCAGATACTGCATTTTCAATATTAGTAGCAGCAGTAACAAAAGCTAATTTAGTGGGTACGCTTTCGGATGCTACAAAATCTTATACTGTTTTTGCTCCTACCAACAATGCATTTAGGGCAGCAGGTATAACTTTAGCAACTATAGACGGCTACAGTACTGCACAAGTGGGTAGTATTTTAACACCTTTGCTTACCTATCATGTACTTGCGGCAAAAGTATTGTCTACAGGTGTACCTGTGACCGACACTGTGAAAACCCTTAATGGTAAAAATTTATTTGCTTCTAGAAATGCAAATGGTGTATTTTTAAACGGCGTTAGAGTGGCTACAGCCGATATAAATGCTAGCAATGGAGTGGTGCATGTTATTGGAAGTGTACTTGTTCCACCTACACAAACAATTGCACAAATAGTAACAGCCAATCCTAATTTCTCTTTATTACTTACTGCTGTTGTGCGAGGTGGTTTGGCGGGTACATTAAGTGGACCAGGTAAGTTTACAGTTTTTGCACCAATAAATAGTGGGTTCCCTGCAAGCTTGGATACAGATGCAAAAATAAATGCAGCACCAGTGGCAACGGTGGCTGGTATAGTAGGATCGCATGCTTTTGGTACTAATATTTTTGCAGGCGATTTATCTTCAGGGGTTACCGGAGCTACTGTAAACCCACTAACTACGCTTACGATAGCATTATCGCCAGCAGCAACTGTTAGAATTACCGGTAGTGCAAATCCAGCATCGGCCATACAAACTACCAATGTTGTAGCTACAAACGGTGTAATACATATTATAGATAGAGTACTGCAATAAATCAAAATCCTCTAAAAACCAAAAAATCGAAGCACCAACGGCAGACCCACATTTGTTAATCCGTTGGTGCTTTTTTAGTATTTTACAGTATGTTTCAACACAGGTACCGATATTATTTTATTCTGCTGCTGTCGTTCTACACTTATTCAAGCACGTTGCTATGCGAAGTGTATAAGTATTTTAAAATAGAAATAGAATGGTATTATGCTGCAGGTACTATTACCATTGTAACGCTTAGTATTTGGGAAACTGGTAGGCTCCTTCAACCATTTTTTGCAAAACGAATTGATGCGCTCAAACATAAAGTATCGGGGCTAATTTACTTTTTCTTAATTACAAGCATCATTACAACATTTCTTACGATTGGCTTTGTTTTTTTTGTAAGCATGATATTGCATTCGTATACTTTTAAGGAAAGTATTATTCCAATAAAATTAAATTTAATTTATTGCATATTAGTTAATCTGTTGTTTCATTTGGTAAACGCCATATTCTTTTATTTTAAAGAGTACCGGATAAAATTAATAGAGGCTGAGCAGTTGAAAAGAATAACCGCACAGGCAGAATTACAGCTGGTAAAAAGCCAAATAAATCCACATTTCCTATTCAACAACCTCAATGTACTTTCTGCATTGGTAATGCAAAACAACAGCGAAGCCAATAAATTTATAGAAGCCTTTTCGCAAGTATATCGCTACATCCTACACAATCAAGATAAAGAACTAGTAGAAGTAAAATCG
>JANMFB010000343.1:0-5328 GCA_031377605.1 Ferruginibacter sp. | reverse complement strand
TTGAGTTTGGGTATTGATACTATTATCTTCAAGATTATTGTGCTTTTTTTTAAAGTGGCTTCGATAACCTTTTTTAATTTTAGAAAGCTCAATCCGCTCTACTGTCACACAAATACAACTTGGAAGATGAGAAACTGTATTAAAAATTTGCTCAAAATCCCGAGAAATAAATTTTTCCGGTAATTGCACTAAAGAAATAGAAGCGATATTTTTTTCTGGCCATAATCCTTTTGCTAGTCCTCTCGTTATTTCTATATTTGATCTAATAAGAGATCACAACTTATACTTTTTCCTTATAAGAATTTTTATATAAAAAATAGGGTAATGTAGTCAAAAATAGTTTAATAAGAACATTTACATTAATTGTTACAATAAATCTCTAGATGTAAAGAAGTAAAATCTATTTTTTATTCTTTTAATAGGCTGGCTCCCTTAATTTATATTTTCTCTGTCAGCAATTTCTCGGCCACCACTTTACTTATCATCTCATTTACTTTTTTGCCATAGCTTACTTGCATGCTTCCATCAAAATTTTCTATAGATAATATTTTTACTATTAAACCCAAGTAAAGATTTCGGCTGTTTAGGAATTTTAAAAAATCTTCTGATGAGTTTGTAACTGCAGAAAGTTTTATCTTATCTCCCGCCTTGCAATCGCTTAGTTTTTTATATTGAAGCCATTGTATTTTCCCCTCTTTATCGGGTATAGGCGAGCCGTGTGGGTCCACATTAGGAAAGCCTAGTAACTCATCTACCTTTTCAAAAAACAAAGGTGATTGTAAATGTTCTACTTGCTCAGCTATTACATGCACTTGTTCCCAACCAAACCCCATTTTTTCTACCAGGTACATTTCTGTAAGGCGGTGTTTTCTTATTACAAGTCCAGCTTCCATTTTGCCTTTTTCTGAAAGTCTCAAAGGTTTGTAACTCTCATAAAGAACCAGTTTCTTTTCAGCCAGTTTTTTCACCATGCTATTAACAGATGGCATTTTTATTTGAAGTACTTTGCTAAGCTCTTGTACAGTTACCTCCCCACGTTCATTACTGAGGTTGAAAAGTGCTTTCAAATAATTTTCTTCAGCATACGTGTTCATCCTGCTAAGATAATAAGCATTTAGATAAATTTGTTAGATTTGGTATAATCTTAAAAAAAGAAAGCTACTAATAATATATTTTATTAACGAGAATTAATATAGCATTTGGTGAAATCTTTCGTTAGTTTTTTTTAGTTGAGATATTTAGTTTCACTTTTCCAAATGTTAGTAAGGTATTGGATTTTAAAACCAAGTTTATATCACCAATTACCCCAATCATCATTAAAAGTATTTGAAATATGCTATTTTAGTTGTTTTACGATGTAGTAAATAGATTGTTTTCTCGTATATTTGCGCCCTAAAACCTATAAATTTGGCAACGAAGTTTTCTAAAGAAACTTACCTCTATTGGTACGAATTGATGTTGTTGTTACGTCGTTTTGAAGAAAAA
This sequence comes from Ferruginibacter sp., assembly GCA_031377605.1. Lineage (GTDB taxonomy): Bacteria > Bacteroidota > Bacteroidia > Chitinophagales > Chitinophagaceae > Ferruginibacter. The sequence goes on along the minus strand of JANMFB010000343.1, from coordinate 3,843 downwards.
ACTGGACAACTATATGGCATGCAAAAAATACGTGGCTTTTGTCACTTATATATTGGCCAAGAAGCTATTGCTGCGGGTTGTATGACTGCTACTGCACCAGATGATAAATTTATTACAGCTTACCGCAACCATGGTTTGGCAATTGCTAAAGGTGTAAGTGCAAAAAGTTGTTTGGCAGAATTGTATGGTAAAGCAACAGGTTGTAGCAAAGGAAAAGGTGGAAGCATGCATTTATTTGGTGTAGACGTTGGTTTCTTTGGTGGGCATGGTATTGTAGGTGCTCAAATAGGAACTGGCGCGGGTATTGCTTTTGCTGAAAGATATAAAGGAACAAATAATGTTGTTTTGTGTTTTTTTGGTGATGGTGCTGCAAGGCAAGGTATGTTGCACGAAACGTTTAATATGGCTATGTTATGGGATTTACCCGTAGTGTTTATTTGCGAAAATAACCATTATGCAATGGGAACATCTGTAGCACGTACAAGTAAAACTTTGGATATTTACAAAATGGCAGACGCTTATGAAATGCCTGCAGATGCAGTAGACGGTATGAGTCCTGAAGATGTACATAATGCAATTTTACGTGCAGTAAATAGGGCAAGAGAAAAAGGCGGACCTACATTACTAGAAATAAAAACGTATAGGTATAAAGGTCATAGTATGAGTGATCCTCAAAAATATAGAACCAAAGAAGAGCTAGAGGAATACAAAGAAAAAGACCCAATAGAACATGTATTGAAAGTACTTCAAACAGATTATAAAGTAACAGACGAAGAAATAGAGGTAATAGCGGACAGGGTAAAAGCAGAAGTAGAAGAAGCAGTTCAGTTTGCCGAAGAAAGCCCTTGGCCGAGCGATGATGAATTATTGAAAGACGTTTATGTACAAGAAGACTATCCATTCATTATAGACTAAGATATTTGTTTGTAAAATAAGCAGGCAATTTTTAATTAATAACAAAACTAAACATGGCATCTAAGAACAAAACAGCAGAAACAGCAGAAGTAACAGTTACACAATCTGCAGGAGTGGAAGAAAAACAAGTATTAACAAACTTCTGGGATAAATACAGTAAAATGATTATTTATGGTATTTCAGGATTGTTAATTATTGTGTTAGGTTATTTTGGTTATCAAAAATTTATTAAAGAACCAAAAGAGAAAGAAGCTGCGGAAGCAATTTTTCACGCAGAGAACTTATTTGGCAAAATGGCCAATACTGGATTTGGTAAAGACTCGATAAACATTGTTTTAAATGGGGGTGTTATTGATGGTACAAAAATTACAGGTTTATTAAGTGTGATTAGTAAATATGGTGGAACTCCTGCTGCAAATAGAGCAAACTATGAAGTAGGAGCTACATACTTACAAAATAAAGAGTTTGATAAAGCTATTAAATATTTGAAAGAATTTGATGGCAACGGAGCATATCAAACAGATATTAAAAAGAATATCATGTTAGGGCACGCATATGCTGAATTGAAAAAAACGGATGATGCATTGGCTGCTTACAAAAAAGCTGCTAGCATAAATGCAAAAGATGAAAATTTTACTCCAGAAGCCTTAATGATGGCCGCATCATATGCTGAAACATTGGGTAAAACAAAAGATGCAATAGAGTTATATACCCAAGCAAGAGATAAATATCCTATGTATCAAGCAGTGTCAAGTGGAGATGTAGATAAATACCTTGCAAAACTTGGAGTGTTTAAATAAATAATAATGGCAATAAGTACCAAGAAACTTACTGACACAACAGGCATCCAATTAAAGGATGCCTTTGTTGTTATTGTAAAAACCGAATGGAATGCACACATCGTAGATGTGCTTGAGAAAGGATGTGTTAAGGTTTTAGAAGAAAATAGTGTAAAGTATAAAGTAATTGTAGTGCCAGGTGCATTTGAAATTCCTTTTGCAATAAGTAAATATTGGTTAAAAAATCAAATTAGTTTTACTGGTAAAACACCCGATGCTTTTATTTCCCTTGGTTGCGTCATAAAAGGTGATACACCACATTTCGATTATGTTTGCGAAGGTGTAACATATGGTATCATGGAATTAAATTTGAAATTGCCGGTACCTGTAATTTATGGAGTGCTTACTGTAAATAGTGAGCAACAAGCAAACGAAAGAATGGGAGGAGTACATGGACACAAAGGAAATGAGGCAGCCGCTGCCGCAATAAAAATGATTTCATTGAGTGAGCATATGTAAAAAGCTTTTTGATTTGTAAACGTTTGTTTTTCAAGGGAACTTCGGCGGAAATAGTTATTAATCTCCTATCAAGTTCAGTTGTTTTACCTCATAAAGTTGGAGTAGATTGTGTTATTAGAATTAAATATTAAGAAATTAAGTATATCAAGAGTTCTCTTTGCGAGCTTTAGGAAAAACTTTGCGCACTTTGCGGTAAAAAATAGTAAATGAAAATACAATTATTCATACCATGTTTTGTTGATCAACTTTATCCTGAAACTGCCTTTAATATGGTAAAAGTTTTGGAGAAAGCAGGCTGCGAGGTAGCTTACAACACAAACCAAACTTGCTGTGGACAGCCAGCATTTAACGCAGGCTTTTGCGACGAAAGCAGATCAGTAGCTGAAAAATTTGTTAAAGACTTTGATAATGTCGATTATATAGTAGCACCAAGCGCAAGCTGTGTTGGTTTTGTACGAAATTATTACCCTACTTTGTTTGAAGATGCAGCAATGATAGAAAAAGTAAAAGAACTTGGCAAACGTACTTTCGAGTTTAGTGAGTTTTTGACAGATGTAATTAAGGTAGAAAATTTTGGTGCCTCATTGCATACAAAAGCTACCTATCATGATAGTTGTGCAGCACTGCGGGAATGTAAAATAAAAGAAGGCCCAAGAAGATTACTAAGTAAAGTAAAAGGGTTAGAAATTGTAGAAATGAATGAAGTAGAAACTTGTTGTGGTTTTGGTGGTACCTTCTCTGTAAAATTTGAAGGCATATCAACAGCAATGGCAGACCAAAAAATTACAAATGTATTAGCAACAGGCGCAGACTGTATTATTTCTACAGATTGTAGTTGTATGATGCAAATTGCAGGGGTAATTAAAAATAAAAATCTTTCTATTCAAACAATGCATTTAGCGGATGTGCTTGCAAGTGGGTGGGAGTGAAGACGTAAGATTTAGACCTAAGATTTTAGATTTTTTTCAACTTTATATACTTTTAAAAAATTAACGAATACTTGATTCGTAGACATTATTAATTATTCATTATAAAATTTTCCATTCATTGAATTATTGGCTTGTAAAATCAGAACCATTTAAATATAGTTGGGATCAATTTGTTGAAGATAAAGTTACTTTTTGGGATGGTGTACGTAATTATCTTGCAAGAAACCATTTGAAAGCAATGAAAAAAGGTGATAAATTATTTTTCTATCATAGCAATGAAGGCTTGGAAATTGTGGGTATAGCAAAGGTTGTAAAAGAATTTTATCAAGACCCGACTACTCCTGAACCAGCTTGGGTTGTAGTGGATTTATCTGCAGTGAAAAAGCTAAAGAAACCTGTTACACTTGCTCAAATAAAAGCAACAGAAAGTTTGCAAGAAATGTCTTTGATAAAATCTATGCGTTTATCTGTACAGCCAGTACGAGAGGAAGAATGGAATATTATTTTAGCAATGGCTGGGGAGAAATCGAAATAAATATTTTATATTAAGGTAAATGATAGGAGAAATGAATAACTTAATTTTAATGATTAAGTTTATGTGAGTTATTTATTTTTTTCAATATTTTGTAAATTTACCTATGGATAAAAAAAATCTTGTCATTCTTACGGGTGCAGGAATAAGTGTGGAAAGTGGACTAAAA
>JANMFB010000060.1:0-2687 GCA_031377605.1 Ferruginibacter sp. | reverse complement strand
ATAATTAAAAACAATTTTTGGCTTCCCAATTTTTCCTCTTTTGGTTGTAATTACCACTACACCGTTGGCTCCTCTTGAGCCATACAAAGAAGTGGCTGCCGCATCCTTTAATATTTCTATGTTTTCTATATCATTTGGGTTCAACATCGCTAGTGGATTAGCTGTAAGATTATTACCAAATAGGTTACTTATCTGACTACTTCCATTCAAATTCATATCCGGCTGCTCAATAGGTACACCATCAATAACGTAAAGCGGTTGTGTAGACCCACTGATAGAACTAACACCTCTTACCTCTATATTTATACCACCACCAGGTTCTGAATTATTTTCCATCACATTTACCCCTGCAGCCCTGCCTGCCAAAATTTGTTGAAAATTAGAATAACCCCCTTTATCTGCATTTTTGGGAGATATGGTAGAAATTGCTGTAGAAACATCCGGTCTTTTTTGTTGGAGATAACCTACTACTATTACTTCATCGCTTTCAATAATTTTTATTTCTAAAACAACATTAATAGGTTTATCATCCTTTATTACTATGGCAGCATCCGTATAACTAACAGAAGTTAGAACCAACGTTTGGCCGATATTTGCTTTAATAGTGAAGTTGCCTTTTCCGTCGGTTATTGCTTGTGTTTTTGTTTTTTTAACACTTACAGTTACACCCACAACAGGCTCTCCATTTGTATTTTTTACATTACCCCTTACAGTACTATTTTGTGCTTGTGCATTTGTATTACACAAAACAAAAGCAAGAATAGGCAATACGTAAGCTGGTTTGAGCACTAAAGATGCATTTTTCATTAGTAACTTGGAAATGCGTTTTATAAAAAACCCGACACGGTCAGTAAATTTCATGAGAAAGATTTTAAGCGTTATAAAAAAGAGGACAAATCTAGAATTAGATAATAAGTACAGGAAGTAAAGTTTTTCCAGTTTCATGTAAGCGTTTTTTTCGTTTATAGCAAATAGCAATTATGTAACAATAATTATAACATCCGAGTAGATAAGATGTATATTTTGAGAAACAAGCATGCAATTTAAAAATTCAATCGATTGAATAAAAATTCAATCGATTGAACAATATTAACACTATTTTTGCTAAACCGAACTTTTTTCAAAAATAAATATTTGATTTTTTATATCGCTATGTTTAAAAAAGCAACTTTAAAGGATATTGCAAAGGAGTTAAATATTACCGTTTCAGCTGTTTCAAAAGCGTTGAGCAATCATGCTGCCATGAGCGATACAACAAAGGAATCGGTAAAAAAAACAGCTACAAAACTCGGTTATCAACAAAATAAAATTGCCCTTTCGCTTAAAACTGGCAAAAGCCATATAATTGGTGTAATGATACCCAGCGCAGATAAATTGTTTTTTGGGTCGGTGGTACATGGTATTGAAAAAATAATTAACCCATTGGGTTTTAATCTACTACTTTTTCAAACCAATGAATCACGTGAATATGAAATAAAAGGTATTGATACTTTTTTGCAGGCTAATGTAGACTGTATCATCGCCTCCATAGCAAAAGAAACTACACAGTATGAGCACTATGCTGAAGTAAAAAAACGCAATATTCCGCTTATTTTATTTGACCGTGCGGAAGATTCTTTGGGTGTGCATTCTGTAAAAATTGATGATTATTGGGGAGGGTTTAGGGCCACCGAACACCTAATAAAAAAAGGATACAAAAATATTGGTCATATAGCTGGCCTTCAGCATGTACAAATTTTTAAGGATCGGTTTAGAGGATATAAAGATGCATTGCAGGCAAGCAAAATGACCTATAATGAAACCATGGTGTATTATGGGAAAAACTCTATAGAAAGCGGTGGAGAGGGTATGAAGCACTTACTAAACAATAATAGTAAAATTGATGCTGTATTTTGTGTAGAAGATTTTACAGCTTTAGGTGCTATGCAAGAATTAAAAGAGCAGCAAATAAAAATACCCAAAGAAATGGGCGTAGTGGGCTTTGCAAACGAATCGTTTGGTAAATATATTTCGCCCAGCCTCACTACCATTGACCAGCAAACCATACATATGGGTGAAGAAGCTGCTAAACTTTTTATTAAACTGATGGATAGGGATAATATTTACGCTAAAATTGAGTCTATTGTGCTACAGCCTATTATTGTTGAAAGAGACTCTTCGAAAAAGAAATAATGGCAATTTTATCGCTTGTCAAATTGTTCCTATAGAAATTAAAATAATTTAAGTACACAACCATGCTAATTACTTTCCCAAGTTCTAATAATAAAATCGTTCAAATAATTATAAGCCTTACGTTGGTTATAATTTCATTTGATATAAATGCACAAAAACCATCGGCTGATAAATTACTAATTGAACCTGCAAAAGAATGGTTAGATAACAGAGGAAAACCAATAAACGCACACGGTGGAGGTTTACTTTTTCATAATGGTATTTATTATTGGTACGGCGAGCATAAAATTGAAGGTAAAGCTGAGGTTGATTTTGCAGATGGTGGTATTCATTGTTACACCTCTAAAGACTTAGTGAATTGGACAGATGCAGGCTTAGTGTTGCAAGTTGATTACAATAATACAAACATAGATTTACAGTACGGGTGTTTATTAGAAAGACCAAAAGTTGTTTATAATGCAAAAACAAAAAAGTTTATAGCCTACTTTAAATTTTATCCAAAAGGTAATGGATAC
>JANMFB010000264.1:0-11853 GCA_031377605.1 Ferruginibacter sp. | reverse complement strand
TTTTAAGTAAATTAGGCTATCTTTACAGCTCACCTACTGTTGTAATAACAGCAAAACTCTACACCATGGCACAAGATGCATTTAAAAAGTTCGTAAATCCCAAAAAGAACAGCGTAATCAAAGAAGAATTTAGGCAAGAAAAGAAAAAAGCCCTAAAAGAAAAACGTGCATACTTTGAAACAAAGAAGAAAGAGGAATACGAAGCTAGACAAGCTAAACGTGGCGTACCAGTGGCAAAAACACCCACAAAAGTTATATCAGCAAAAGGAGGAAAACCAACCGCTGCTTTAGTAAAATCTACTGTAATTTCAACCGATAAAAGTACAGTAACCACAGACACTGTGATGCCGCTCAATAAATTTTTAGCACATTGTGGAATATGTTCACGCAGAGATGCAGTAGCGGTTATTGCAGAAAATACTGTAAAAGTAAATGGGAAAATATGTACAGAGCCTGGTTACAAAGTACAAACTACAGATGAAGTAATGCACAATGGCAAAAAACTATTTGTGACAAAAAATTTGGTGTATGTTTTGCTAAATAAACCAAAAGATTATATAACTACTACTGATGACCCACAAGGAAGAAAAACCGTTTTGGAACTCATAAAAAGGGCAACAGTTGAAAGGGTTTACCCAATTGGAAGATTGGATAGAAATACATCGGGTGTATTGTTGCTTACCAATGACGGCGACCTTACCCAAAAACTATCTCACCCTAGTTATGAAATAACAAAAATTTACGAAGTAAAATTAGATAAGGCACTTACAAAAGCAGATTTTGACAGAGTGCTTACTGGCTTGGTTTTAGAAGATGGATTGGTACTTGTAGACAGCCTTGCATATTCAGATTCAAAAGATAAATCAGTAATAGGAATAGAAATTCATAGTGGCCGCAATCGTATTGTAAGACGCATTTTCGAAAGCATGGGCTATGATGTAAAAGCATTAGATAGGGTTATGTACGCAGGCCTTACAAAGAAAAATGTAGAACGTGGTAAATGGCGTTATTTGAGTGAAAAAGAAATTCGTTTATTGAAATATATGAACGAATCTAAAAAAGGGAAAAAAGCTCCAATAGCATCAGATGGAAAAGTAGATTTGAAAGCGATAAAAGAAACCAAAGAAAAAATAAAAGGTAGCGATTATACCAATGCTGAAATTGCTGTAGCCCTTGGTGAAACGGTTGTACAACCAGAAAAATTAAAAAGGGAGCGGGAAATAAAAATACCAAAGCCAAGAAAATTTAAAACACACTCAGAAAAAAAAGCGCATAAAATAAATAGCATTGGGAAGAAATAAATACGAAGTAATTTTTGAGAACAATGATTTTGTAGCCATAAACAAACCTAGTGGCATGCTCACTATTCCCGATAGGGAGCAAACAGAAAAATCACTCAAGGAATATTTGACAGATAAATACGGAAACATTTTTATTGTTCATAGACTAGATAAAGATACTAGTGGATTAATTCTTTTTGCAAAAAATGAAATTACCCACAAATACCTTTGCAAAATTTTTGAAGAAAGGGCTGTAGAAAAATTTTATTTAGGATTGGTGATTGGAGCGCCCGAAGAAAAGCAGGGAATTATGGATTTTCCTATTGCAGAGCATAACGTTACTAAGGGTTTAATGGCTGTACATCGCAGTGGAAAAGAATCCCAAACTGGGTACGAAGTGTTAGAAGCAAATTCACATTACTCTTTAGTTTCATTTCAACTATTTACAGGTCGTACCCACCAGATAAGAGTGCATACAAAAGAAATTGGCCATCCCCTTGCCTGCGACTCTTTGTATGGCGATGGCAAACCAATCTTTCTTTCATCTATAATAAAAAATTACAAATTGAGCAAAAATGTAGAAGAAGAAAAAGCCTTGGTAAATAGACTTGCATTACACTCATACAAACTTAATTTTATAGATGAGCACGGTGAAAGAATGGAATTGCATGCAGAAGCGCCTAAAGAATTTAAAGTATTAATGAAACAATTGAATAGGAAGTAAAAAATGCTAATTCCTTGAATTCCTTCTCTAAAAATAGCCATAAATAATTTCTATATTTGTAATTAAAAAATACTCCCAATGCTTTTCGATTTATCTAAACCAATTGCAATAGGCTCCGACCATGCAGGATTTGAATTTAAAACAAAACTTGTAGATTATCTAAGAGATGAAAAAGGAATTGCGCTTAGAGATTTTGGTACATATAGTGCGGATTCCGTTGATTATCCAGATTTTGCACATCCTGTAGCTAACGCAGTAGAAAGTAATGCTTACGAATGGGGAATTTTGCTATGCGGGAGCGCAAATGGTGTTGCTATTACAGCAAATAAACACCCAGGCATTCGTGCAGCTATCTGCTGGGAAAATGATATAGCCAAACTTGCTCGCTTGCACAATGATGCAAATATATTGTGTATTCCTGCTCGTTTTGTAACATTAGAAGTTGCTAAAGAAATGATAGATACTTTTGCTGCCACTGCTTTTGAAGGTGGAAGGCATAAAACAAGGGTAGATAAAATGGCAATTGAAGAAAAAATCTAGTCTATTTTTAAATACTAAAACATCAACTCTTTCACCTTTTCTTTGTCTTCTTTTTCATTTTTTAAATCGTACATAGTTCCAAAAACATGATCCCATAAAGTGCTACTTACACCAAAACCCTTATCGGTGTGTTTGTAGTGATGTAAGTGGTGATTCCTCCACAATCCCTTCATCCATTTGAATGGAGGATTCCAAGCATGAATGGCATAATGCATTGTCCCATATATTAAATAACCAAGCATGAAACCAGGGAAGAAAATAAATGAATAATTCCCCATACATAAATAGAATGTGAAAAAGAAACAAGAAGAAAGAATAATACTAGGAACAGGAGGCATAAAGAGCCTTTGTTTGTCGCGAGGATATTCGTGATGATTACCGTGTAATATATAATTTATTTTTTTTCCTCGCTCCGTTTCAGGATGATGGTGAAATAGGAAGCGATGTAAAATATATTCAGTAAAAGTCCAGAATAAAAAACCACCTAGAAAAGTTAAAACGATAACTCTTACCGAAAATCCTAAACTGGCATTAGCATTATACGGCAATAAAATAATGATAGGTAAATAGAGTCCCCAAATTACTAATGGGTGGGTTTTTGTTAAATATTCCAAGTAGTTACTTTTAAATAACTGAGCTTTACCTTTATTATGTATTTTCTTAAATTCCATACTAAACGTTATTCTCTCCAAATGTACAAATAGATTTTTTTTCTTTATAATCAATAGTCATAAATTTGTCCAACTTTGAAAATATATCATTCTTTCCCAACATTAATCATTCCAAAATTTTAACTCCATATCAAACTATATGAAACTTGTAACATATTTAAAGGACAACCACGAACAACTTGCTTTACTAGTAGAGGGTAAATTATATGATACCGATGTTTTACACCCAGATTTACCTATAAGTATGGCTATGTTTTTGGTTTATTGGGAAGATGTTTATCCAATAGCACTGGCCGCAGAAAAAAGAATAAAAGATGGTAGTTTTGATTATAAGCGGAGTAAAGAATTTACAGAAGAAACCATACTTGCACCAGTACCACACCCAACTAGTTGCAGAGATGGATATGCATTTAGGCAACACGTAGCTGCTGCTAGGCGAAATAGGAAAGTAGATATGATTGCCGAATTTGATCAATATCCCATATTTTATTTTACCAATCACAATAGTATACAAGGCCCAGGCGATATTCATTGTATGCCTGATCATTTTGAAAAACTAGATTTCGAGTTAGAAGCAGCTATCGTAATAAGTAAACATGGCAAAAATATTAAAGCAGCGGAAGCTGATGAATATATTGCTGGATTAATGATAATGAACGACATGAGTGCAAGGCGTTTGCAAATGGAAGAAATGCTCCTCAACCTAGGACCTGCAAAAGGAAAAGATTTTTCAACAGCAATAGGGCCAATGCTAGTAACACTAGATGAACTAGAAGAATTTTTAGTACCATGTAAAGAAAATCACACTGGAAAAAGTTGGAACTTAAAAATGACTTGTAAAGTAAATGGCATACAAGTAAGTGAGGGTAATTTGGCTGATATGGATTGGACTTTTGCTGAAATTATAGAGCGTGCAAGTTATGGTGTAGATATGTTTGCAGGTGATGTTATTGGCAGCGGAACAGTAGGCACTGGTTGCTTTTTAGAACTAAATGGTACTGGTAAATTAAACAATCTAGATTATAAAGAACAATGGTTACAAAATGGAGATGAAGTAATAATGGAGATTGATTCATTAGGAATGTTGAGTAATACTATCATTGCTGAGGAAAGTGAGTGGAGTATTTTGGGTTTAAAGAAATAGTTGAGAGTTGCGGGTAACGAGTTGCTGGTTATGAGTTTGTTATTATTTGATTGCTATTAAAAAATTGAAACTTTAAATGGCAACTATAAATAATTTTGAAGATTTAAGTATTTGGAAAAAAGCTCAAGATTTGGCAGTAATTGTTTACAAATTATGTGATGTAAATGATAAGATTGCAAAAGGTTCATGCGGCGAGGTAAGGAATTGTCTATTATTGTCCATAAAAGTAAATTATACTATACTCACAAAAGTAACAAGTATCATAGCATGCACTGTAGCTTTAGGAAATCAAATTGGCGCATTAATGATTTAATATAAAAAGCACAAAAATTGCAAACACTGCAAAACCCGCGACCAGCAACTCGAAACCCTTAACCAGCAAATCGTAACTATATAACTATGCAACTAAATTTAAACGACCTCTCCCCTGCCGATGTACAAAACTACTTGCAACACGCAGTAGCTCCTCGACCAATTTGTTTTGCATCAACAATTGATTTGGAAGGAAACGTAAATCTTTCTCCCTTTAGTTTTTTCAATTTGTTTTCTTCCAACCCGCCTGTGGTGATTTTTTCACCTGCAAGAAGAGTAAGGGACAATACAACCAAACATACGCTTCAAAATGTTTTAGAAGTGCCAGAAGTAGTTATAAATATTTGTGATTATAATATGGTACAACAAATATCACTTGCAAGTTGCGAATATTCTAAAAAAGAAAATGAATTTATAAAAGCAGGTTTTACAGAAGAAAAAGCAAGTTTTGTAAAACCCCCTTTGGTAAAAGAAAGCAAAATAAAATTAGAATGTAAAGTTTTAGAAGTAAAACCACTTGGCTCTGGGGGTGGTGCAGGTAATTTGGTCATTTGTGAAGTGCTTTGTATGCATATAGATGATGCTATTTTAGACGAAAATAAAAAGATAGACCAAACAAAAATAAATCATATCGCAAGGCTTGGGGGAGATTGGTATTGTAAAGTAGATAAAACAAATTTATTTAAAGTAGAAAAGCCAAACATAAAACTTGGCATTGGTGTAGATGCGCTACCAGATGCTATACGAAATAGTAAAATCCTTTCGGGAAATAATCTAGGGCAGCTTGCCAATGTACATGATTTACCTACTGTAAATCCTAATTTTGATAATGATGCATTGAAACAAATAGTGCAATATTATAATCTTGACCCAAAAGAGATGGAGACAGAAACACATAAACTTGCCGCAAAACTTCTAGTAGAAAATAATGTTGTAGATGCTTGGCAAGTGTTATTGGCCAATGATGTTATTTAGCTCCCATAGAAAAATAAAATTACCAGCGCTCTTCTTCAGAATCATTCTCTGAGCTATTTCGAAATGCTTCTCTTGACTTTATTTTTTGCATTTGCCTTTCTATGAATAACAATGCAATTAATTTACCTGCATCTTCATTTTTATTTTCTGAAAGAATGTAGTTTAGTTTTTTCTCATCAATATCTGCTCTATAAAGAATAGAAATTAATTTATCAAAATCATGCACAATGAGATGATTTATTTTATCGGCAAGCAGTTGAAGCAAATCGGTTTCTGTTGCTTGTAATGCAAAGCTGTTATTAGCAATATGTACAATTTCATTTTTCATTTTCACGCAAAGAAACAAAGATTAAAAAGGCCGTAACGAGTAATGCTACGTTTATATTTCACTTAATAATTTGGAGGGCTTTGTCATTAATTGAGCTAAAATACAAAAAAAAGCTTTGTGCCTTTGTTTTCTTTGTCCCGCTGTGAGCAATCCTTAAAATCTCTCCAAAACTCCTAATGCAAATAACGCAAAATCATATTTAGCAGGATCATTTTTGTCCAACTTTTTCATTTCGTTGGTTAGTTCTAAGGCTGCTTGCCAGTCAGTATTTTTTCTTTCTAATAAGTTAAAATGTCTAGCAACTCTCGCTACATGCAAATCTAAAGGCACTATTAATTGGGCTGGAGAAATATTTCCCCACAAACCAAAATCTACGCCATTGTTGTCTTTACGAACCATCCATCTCAAATACATGCATAAGCGCTTACAAGTAGCTTTTTTGGCAGGCGATGCAATATGTTTCATTGTTCGTTTTGGCACATCTTCTAAGGAAAAAAAATAACGGTAAAAACCATTTAATGCATGTTCAATATTTTCATCCGATTTTTTTAAAGATTTTGTAAATGCAGTTTCTAATGATTCATGCAAAATGTAATGCTGTTTAAAAAATGCAATAAAGTAGTATAAATCTGTAGGATTAAAAGTTCTATGCTTAAAGTTTAATAATTTTTTTAAATCATTGTCTGTATGATTTAAACAAAAATCGTGCGGTGCATTATCCATCAACATCATGAGTTCCTTACTTTTATTGATGATCGTTGTACGATTGCCCCAAGCAAAAATGGCAGCAAAAAACCCCGCAATTTCTACGTCTTGCTTTTTTGAAAACATATGAGGAATACAAATAGGATCCGGAGCAATAAAAAGTGGCTGATTGTACTCAGCCACTTTTTGGTTTAAAAATTTTTGTAAGTCTTTTTTTTCTTTCACGGTTTTAATAGTTTGCGGGCAAAAGCGGGCAGTTAGCAACCCTAAACTCGAAACAATCTTAAACTAGTTCAGACTGTCAACTACCTTCTGCCAACTGTAAACTGCCTACTGAATAGCATTTTTCAAATCTTCCACCAAATCTTCAGCATCTTCAATACCTACGCTCAATCTAATCAATCCATCTGCCAAGCCATTTTTTATTCTTTCTTCACGAGGTATACTTGCATGTGTCATACTACTTGGATGGTTTATTAATGATTCTACCCCACCTAAACTTTCTGCCAAAGAAAATAGCTTTGTAGAAGACAAAACTTTTGTAGCAGCTTCAATGCTATCATCTTTTAAAACAAAACTAATCATACCACCAAAATCTTTCATCTGCTTTTTTGCTATGTCATAATTTGGATGATCTTCAAAGCCGGGCCAATAAACTTTTGATACTTTAGGATGATTGCGCAAATAATGAGCTATTACTTTTCCGTTTTCGCAATGTTGTTTCATACGAACAGCCAATGTTTTTATACCTCGTAATACCAAAAAACAATCCATTGGCCCAGGTACTGCGCCACAGCTTTTTTGTATGAAATATAATTGCTCACGCAAACTATCATCGTTTATTATTAATGCACCTTGTATAACATCGCTATGCCCGCCAAGGTATTTTGTGGCGGAGTGCATTACGATATCTGCACCCAAATCTAATGGGTTTTGTAAATAAGGCGATGCAAAAGTATTATCTACACAAAGCCATGCTCCTGCTGCTTTTGATATTATTGCAGTTGCAGCAATATCTGTGATATTCATCAACGGATTTGTTGGTGTTTCTATCCAAATCAATTTGGTTTTAGAAGTAACTACAGCTTCTATATTTGCTACATTTGTGGTATCTACATAAATAAATTTGATGCCGTACTTTTCAAATATTTTTGTAAACAATCTATACGTTCCGCCATACATATCGTTGGCACAAATTACTTCATCGCCTGGGTTCAATAATTTTATAACTGCATCAGTAGCCGCTACTCCGCTACCAAATGCTAAACCATGTTTACCATTCTCTATAATAGCTAAAGCAGTTTCCAAAGCCTTACGAGTAGGATTTTGACTGCGAGCATACTCAAAACCTTTATGCACTCCTGGGGAAGATTGAACGTAAGTACTCGTTTGAAAAATCGGTGTCATTATTGCACCAGTACTTGGATCGGGTTCTGCCCCTGCGTGTATAAATTTAGTAGCTTGTTTATGATTACTAGTGCTCATTGGTATGAATATTTTTTTGCAAATTTAGTTGAAAGTATTGGTTCGGAATTTAAATTATAATGCTTGTGCAAGGCTCAAAACACGCCAATCAAGGTTATTTTCCTCATGAGCGCCTGCGGGTTGTATTAATCTCTCCAATATAGTGGGATTTACTATATTTTCATTTACCAATTTCTTTTTTGCTTCGTGTATTAAGTCTTGCACTGACGTATCCTCCATCCAGGATTTTTGTGGCGGCTCAAAACCTACTTTTATTGAATTCCATAAAATCTTATTCGGGATTTTATCTTGCATAGTTTTTCGTAAAATATTTTTAGTAAACCCATTGTTTATTTTAAAAGATGATGGTAACGAAAAGACGAATTCTACCAAATCTCTATTTAAAAAAGGCAAACGAACTTCTACCCCATTCGCCATACTGTTTCTATCTGCATAACGCAACAATTCCTCTAAACCAAACTCCATACAATTGTGATACAAAACATCGTTCAACTTAGATACTGTAGGTTTATAAATAGAGTTCGATTCTTTCCCTTTTATACAATTCATTAAATTGGAGCTAATAAAATTATTATCTATTACTGCATTATACGCCTTCTTTTCTAATGCAAGTGAAGCATGCGATGGAAGATAAGTAGCTAACAAATTTTTGAAGCCCCATTTTATATCAACACCATTTTTGTGAAATAATTTTCTTTGCTTAGAAGATTCAGAAAATTTATAATGACTAATCAATTCTTGTATATACCAGTGAATATATTTTGTATAACCAGCAAAAATTTCATCTGCCCCTTGTCCATCCAATAGAACTTTTATATTATTAGCCGCAGCAATTTCATAAACTTTATACTGCACAAAAATACTCATAGAAGAAAGTGGCTCTTCTTGATGGTAGGCAATCTTTTCAAAGTCATTTAAAAAATCATTTGAAGAAGGGGAAATACTATTATTCTCAAATTGTAAATGTGTACTTAGCTCTTGAATAAATTTACTTTCGTCTTTTTCAAAACCAGGGAAAATTGCAGAAAATGTTTTAAAACTTTGTTTATTATTTTGTTGACTAATAAAATAGGCTATGGTAGAGCTATCAATACCACCACTCAAACTCGAACCGATGGGCACATCGCTCCGTAGACGTCTATTTACCGATGTTTCAAGCAACCAATGTATTTTCTCAATCGCTTCCTTTTCTGTGGTTTCAATATTTGCTTCTTTATCAATATCGTAGTATCTTTTAAACTCAAATTGGTTTGTGGCT
Organism: Ferruginibacter sp.; assembly: GCA_031377605.1. Taxonomy (GTDB): domain Bacteria; phylum Bacteroidota; class Bacteroidia; order Chitinophagales; family Chitinophagaceae; genus Ferruginibacter. The sequence continues at coordinate 2,431 of JANMFB010000264.1, read as the reverse complement.
AAAGAAAATAATCCTGTGTGTGCTGGTGGAAGTGAAAAAATGTTTTTAAAAAATGTTTGCGATTTATCATTAGCGTTCTCTACAAATCCAAGTGCGAGATAATTTGCCATCATTCCTTCATCCATCGTCTTGTCTATACCTACAGACCACAATGCTTTCATTTCGCTAGCAAAAGCCATGGCGTCATTTTGCACAAAATAATAAAAAGGCTTTTCCCCAAAAAGATCTCTTGCGCAAAACAACTGTTGTTCTAATTCATCCCATATAGCAAACGCAAACATACCATCAAAATAGTCTACACATTCATCCTTGTAATAATCATAGGCAGCTAAAATAACCTCTGTATCACTCTCTGAAGAAAAATAATACCCAGCTTGTTTTAAAGTTGATTTTAATTCTCGATAATTGTAAATTTCACCATTGTATACAATCGTGTATCGCTGCATGTAATGCATAGGTTGCGCAGCCGCTTTAGATAAATCAATAATAGAAAGCCGTCTATGTGCAAACCCTACATTGCCGTTTTCGTTTATAAAAAACCCTTCCCCATCAGGTCCTCTGTGCGCAAGTGTATCAGCCATCTTTTTTAAAGAATACTGATTTACCAATGATTTATTTGTAGAAAGAATACCTGCAATACCGCACATAATGTAAATATAAATACATTATTTATCAAATGCAATAGGCATTATAACTTTTACATCATCCCAAGCCATAACTAAATCTGCACCCGATTTAGTATCAGAAAAAACCATTGTAAAATTTTCTATAGTAGGAACTTGTTTACTTGTAGGAACAATTGTTTTAAAAATATCTTTGAGGTTATTGATATGTAAACCCCAAGTATATAAATCGGTATTTAAAATCACTGTCCAACTATCCTTTTCGGGAATGCAATACAAAATATATATTCCTTTTTTTACAAGTTTATCTGCAATTTTTACATCTTCAAAAAAAGTTATCTCACTAGCTTCATTGGCGCCTAGCCTCCAAGGCTTTCCATATATGCAAAGATTATCGTTTGATGTACCAAATATTGGTCTGCCTTTTTTAAATGGTCTACTGTATATCAGTCTAGCTATTAATTTTTGTGCTGTATCGCCTTGCATTTTTTGCATAGGATAATTAGAAGGACACCAACTCATGTCCATCTCGGAAAGGTCTGTTTTTACATATACATTGCTGCTAAGTACAGAGTCTTTATTAGTTTGTTGCGTATTATTTTTAGAAACTTGTTTACAAGCTATTAAAAAAATAAAATAGGAAAGTAGAATAAGGTATCTCATCATCAGTTTAAAAAGTTATTGGTAAAGTTACATAAACATCATCCCATCCCGCAACCATATTGAATCCTATATTAGACTTAGAAAAATAAATAAAAAAGGATTCTTCTATTTCAATACTCTTTTGTACCGGTACGCTTACTCTTAGCAAATCTTTACTCTTATCGTATTTAAAAGATCCCCAAGTATTCAAGTCTTTATTAAAAATTATTGTCCAATTATCGGAATTTGGTATGGCAAATAATGAATATTTTCCCTTTTTTACCAAAACCTTATTTATTTTTACATCTTTAAAAAATTCAATTTCCGAATTTTCATTAGCCCCAAAACGCCATACAGTATTATACTCCAGCAATTCGCCAAATATGACACGGTTATTTTTTTGTGGGCGACTATAAACAACTCTTGCTACTATTGGTTCGCTTATTTTACCTTGTATTTTTAATAAGGCATAGTCTGTTGGATAAGTACTCATATCCATAGGAGATTTATCAATCGAAGGAATAGGCAAGGCTACCAAAGTTTGTGCAATTGCACTAAAACCTACAAAAAAAAATGCCCCTAATATTATAAGTAGTTTTTGCATAAAAAATTTTTGCAAAGATAAAACATCATTTACTTAAAAGTTGATTCATTTTGGCAAAAGCAAATGCTTTCATTTGAGGGAAAAATATTCCATAACTTTTAGCAATACTTTCCTTGTTTTCTAAAAATATTTTAAAAGCTGTGTCTGTTTCTGAAATATATTTTGCTCTTCGAGCCAACCCTGCAAAACTTTTTCGCATTCCATTATCTTCTCTATAATGATAAAGCCAATCTTGCTCCTTCATGTAGGGGAACATTTTTGCAAATTTTTCGGGGAAGCATGCAGTTTCATTATCCAACAAAGAATAAGTGTTTGTAGAAAAAGCTTTTAGTGCTTCGGCTCTTGGAAATTCATTGTTGTCATTAGCTAAAAAATAATCATACACTACATCTGCAAATGCGCCAGCGTAAAGTCTATAATCTTTTCTAAAATATTCTTTCACTTCACGAGTGCTTTGATGTGTATCTGTAAAATCATCTATAGCTCTATGTAATTGAATACCAACTTGTATTTCAGCTATATAATCATATTGTGTTTTACCTTTTACATAATCACTTATCAT
>JANMFB010000237.1:0-12566 GCA_031377605.1 Ferruginibacter sp. | reverse complement strand
ATAAAAATATTTTTGGTTACTCAAAGATAGTAAATCGGAATTATTTAAGCAAAATAGTATAAACAAAATTTCACCATGCAAAGTTTTAAGCAAAAAGAAGCCACCTCAAACTAAATTTAGGTGGCTTCTAATCGTTTTTATTAAATTTCTAACGAGGTGTATCTTTTCCTTTTACAGGTTGTGTTTTTAATATATCTGGGTTCTCTGCATTCCTTTGAATTTGTGCAAACTGTTGTTCTATTTGCATCAATCCTTGCATAAGATAATTGTTACGGTCTTCCTCCTGCTTCATACCATCACGTTTGTTGTCAGTTAAGCTTTCATAATAAGCAACTTGCTGTTGCATATCTTTTCTTAGGCTTGAACTCACTTTCTGTGCAAGTGCAGTATCTCCTGCTTTGTAGGCCGCTATTAAAAATTGCAAAGAAATTTGGTTGTGGTTTTGCCCTCTGCTTATCATGCCATAAGATACATGATCATCTGGAATACCAGCATCACATTTAGCCAATAGTTTTTTTGCATCTTCTTTTCTTCCTCCATCTGCAAGGTTACTTGCTGCACTTGAATATGCTAAACGAATAGAACCAAGATGTCTTCTGTTCTCTTCATCAAAATAAACACCTGCCTTTTCTGCCCCACCAAAAGCAAATTTTTTCATCATTTTATCCATTACCCAGTCTTTGTTTACTTCGCTATTGGCAACAGGTACAAGTCTGTAGCTCATACCGTCCTGGCGTAAGTATTGTTGAAACCCAAGTTCGCCATAAGGTGAAGTAAAATAAATTGGACGCTTCCATTTGTTTGCCGCTATTACATTTAATATGGCTGCATCATTTTTGTACAAATAGCTTTTTGGTATTTCAAAATTTACACTGCTCAGTACCGAGTCTGTAGCGGATACGGTGCCGTTTTGCCTTACAAAATTTATATCTACTGGTACACTTACTTTTTTACTCGGGAAGACATTCATTGCAGTACCATCATTTCCCTGACGAGTTTTTGTTGGGTCATCGCTTCCTGCATAGTCTTTCATCATTGTATATAAATCCATATAATTTTCTGGATTTACGCCTTCTAATGGTGCGTTGTACACTACATCTCTATTAGAGCCTCGCATTTGTTCTGCACTCCAAATAACATCCACAGGATCACTTTGGTTTACTTTATACCTTAATTGGTTTATGTACCAATCTGTTCCAAGCAAACTTGTATTCATTACTCGAATATCTGGACGTATACCTAGCACTTCTTGTGCATACCAAAGCGGGTATGTATCATTATCTCCAAAAGTGAATAAAATAGCATTGGGTGCACAGCTTTCTAAATAATCTTTTGCAAGATCGGGTGCCATTGTTTTTTGGCTTCTATCATGATCATCCCACTCTTGTGATGCCATTATTACAGGCACTGCAAGCAAACAAAGTATACCTGCGGCAATAGCAGATGTTCGCCCATTTTTAAGATAATTATTTATTAATTCCGCAACATATAAAACACCTAAGCCAATCCAAATGGCAAATACATAATAAGAGCCTACAAATGCATAGTCACGTTCACGTGGCTGGTTGCCTGCCATGTTTAAATAAAATGCAATGGCCATTCCCGTAAATAAGAAGAACATGGTAACCACAAGTGCGTCTCTTTTATCTTTAGAAACTTGGTAAACTACACCAAGAATACCAAGAATAAAAGGCAACATAAATAATTTATTGTTTGCCTTATTGTTTTTTGCACTATCAGGCATTTTACTTTGATCTCCTAAACGAATTGCATCATAAAAACCAATACCAGTTTTCCAGTTTCCATCTCTTACATTACTCATTTGAACGCCTTGTACGTCATTTTGCTTACCTGCAAAATTCCACATAAAGTATCGCCAATACATCCAATTTGCTTGGTACGAAAAGAAGAAACCGAAATTTTCCCCCATAGTTGGAGCTCTTTCATATTTGCCATCTTTGTCTTTTCCAATATCTGCAAAAGCAGCATAATAATCCGCATGCCCTTGATCGTTTCCTTGGTCCCACATACGAGGGAAAAAGTGCATATCAGCATCGTCATATACATAGCTTACTTTTTTCCCTTCTTTTAAATATTTGCCATCTGCTTTTAAATATGTTTCTGTTATTTTGGAATCTTGTATTTGAGCAGTAAAATCTTGGCCGAATAAAATAGGCCAATCGCCATATTGCTCTCTAGTAAGGTAGCTCATAAGGTTTACTGGATTATCCACCTCATTCATATCTACTGCTACATTGGCATTGCTACGTACAAGTGTAGTAGAATAAGAGGCAAACACACCCAATAGAATAAACAAGAAACTCCAAAGGCTAAGCTTTAATAAGTTTAAATTTTTATTGGCTGCAATACGAAGCCCAAGCCAGCAAAATCCAACAAGCATTGCAAAAAAGAATGCAAAACCTGTGAAATAAGGCAAGCCAAAAGAGTTTACAAATAATATATCAAAAGAACCTGCACCCTTGATTGTCCATTGGATAAGTGCTTTAAGCGCTAAACCTGTAATAGCACAGCTAATTATAAAAGCAAGCACAGTTTTAAAAGTTGTAGCAGTATATCTTTTATAATAATAAATCATACCCATTGCAGGTATGGTGAGTAAGTTTAGCAAATGCACACCTATAGATAAACCCATCAAGAAAAATATTACCACAATGTATCTATCAGCTCTAGTAAAGTGACCAGTTATACCTGATGCTTGCTCTTCCGTAACTTCTGCCTCCCATTTCAACATTAGCCAAAATATAAGTGCAGTAAAGAAAGACGAAAGGGCATACACTTCACCTTCAACTGCATCGTACCAAAAAGTATCAGAAAATGTAAATGCTAATGCGCCTACTACACCCGCTGCAATGATTCCTGCAATTTGCCCACCGTTTAATACTTCACCTGCTTTGCTCACAATCTTTTTTGCAAAATGGGTTATCGTCCAAAACAAAAATAGAATAGTAAAACCACTAGCAATCGCACTCATACCATTAATGCCTGTAGCAGCATTTGCTGGTCCAAATGGCGACATAAACAATCTACCAATTAACACAAAAAATGGTGCACCAGGTGAGTGAGGTACTTGCAGTTTGTATGCACTAGAAGCAAACTCTCCGCAATCCCAAAGGCTGCCGTTCTTTTCCATTGTTAAAAGATACACTGTACATGCGATGATGCATATTATCCACCCTGTAATGTTGTTGATGCGTTTATAGCTCATATAGTAGTTGTTATAAGGTCGCAAATATAGGGATGTTTAATGGTGTGAGAAAGCCTTCGTACAGTTTTTGTAAAATTTTAATACTTCTGTTTTAATCCTTTCTATTTTAGCAGTTAAAACAACTTAGCCTTGCCTCTGCCATTACAAGGTACCAAGCCATAAAGTGCAGCAAAATGTCAAAAGAATTTAAAGTGATTTTTATTAGCTCCTTTTCTTTTTTAGCTTTTAACCAAAATGACGTCTCAACTTGTACCTTCGCTACTTCTATGAAAAAAGCCTTCATACAACTTCATATTGCTGTTTTTTTAGCGGGCTTTACTGCTGTACTAGGTAAGCTTATTCATTTGCAAGAAGGATTATTAGTATGGTATAGGATTCTTATTACGGTAATAGTGTTAGCAGGAATAATTTTTGTAAAGAAAGAATTTACAAAACAAACTCCTAAAAACTTATTTCGAATGGCAGGAGTTGGTGCAATTATAGCTTTTCATTGGGTTACATTTTATGGCAGTGTAAAATATGGTGGCATTTCTGTGGCTTTGGTTTGCCTATCATCAGCAGGATTTTTTTCAGCATTGTTAGAGCCTATTATTTTGAAAAGAAAAATAATTTGGCAAGAAGTGTTACTTGGTATTTTGGCAATTACGGGTATTTACATCATTTTCGATTTTCATCCACAATTTAAATTGGGTATCGTTTATGGTATACTTGGAGCATTTGGGGCAGCATTGTTTCCAATCTTTAATAAGCAATTGCTACATGAGTTTTCTCCTAGAACACTTACTTTTTTTGAATTAGCAGGAGGGTTACTCGTACTTACAATCCTTTTACCAATTTATTTTTACTTTACGCCTGTGCTGTATTATATCCCCACTACTTTAGATTTTTTATGGCTCCTCATTTTGGCAGTTTTATGTACCGTATTGTGTTTCGATTTGCAATTGCAAGCACTTACCAAAATATCTGCATTTACTTGTAATTTAATGTATAATTTAGAGCCTTTGTATGGGATTGTGTTGGCTTTCCTTTTTTTTGAGGAAGGGAAAATGATGCACAAAGAATTTTACGTAGGTGTTACCTTAATTTTGCTTGCGGTTATGATACAAGTTTATAGAATTTCTGTGCTAGCAAAGGTAAAAACTAGATCAAAATAAGTACTATTTTGCGAGGATGCACTTATTTTGAAAAAATAATTGAGATATTCATCGTATTCTAAATATAAATCACTACTTTTGCCGTCCAAAAATAAAGCACAATGGCACGAGTATGTGAACTTACAGGAAAGAAACCAATTACAGGTAATAAGGTTTCTCACTCAAATATAAAAACAAAGCGTAGATTTTTACCAAATTTACAAACAAAGCGTTATTTTCTTGCAGAAGAAGATAAGTGGATTGTTATGAAAGTTTCTTCAGAAGCTATTCGTACAATAAACAAAAACGGCTTATACGCTACTGTAAAAGCAATGAGAGCATTAGGTTCTAAAATTTAAGTAATACAATTATCACAGGAAGTAATTATTTTTTAATTGCTTTCAACTTTATAAACAACAACAATGGCAAAGAAAGGCAACAGGGTACAAGTTATAATGGAGTGTACAGAGCACAAAACTAGCGGAATGGCTGGTACAAGTCGTTATATAACTACCAAAAACAAAAAGAACACTACTGAACGTTTGGAGCTAAAGAAGTTTAATCCAATTCTTAAAAAAGTAACTGTACACAAAGAAATTAAATAATCATTGGTTTTTCCAATTAGTATTTAAATATTACAAAATTTATAAAATAATAATATCATGGCAAAAGCAGCTTCAAAGAACTCGAAAGTAAAGGATTTAAAGGCGGCAGCAGATGCGAAGAACTGGACTAAAGTAATACGTACATCTCGCAGTGCTAAAACTGGTGCTTATACATTCAAAGAATCTATCGTATACAAGGATAAAGTTCCTGAATTTTTAGCAAAATAATTATTGAAAGCAAATTTTACAAGAAGCTATTCCAATTATTGGGATAGCTTTTTTAGTTTAAAATGGTTTATCAAAATGCAAAGAAAAATAGGAGGTTGGAGATATTTTTATGTTGACTACAAACTCTTTACAATTAGATTCTGAATGAAAAAATATAAGAAATGAAATTTTGTTTAATAATGCTTGTTTGTCTCGTTTCCCTACAAATAAGTGCACAAAAGATATTTATAAATGGAACAGAAGGAAATAGACCGCTTGTGTGGGAAGATTTCTTGGGAAAGCCGGATAAAAGCAGCATTTTTTTTGCAAATACAAATTGGGGATTAAAATATACTATCGCCAGTAAAAGAGATGGTGCTACAGGTAAAGTAATAGGAAAGTTGGAGGTTGTTTTATCACTAAACTCAAATGAAAGCTGGGTAAAAAAAGGGAAAGAAGCAGACGAACTACTGAAACATGAGCAAGGTCATTTTAATACAGGGATTCTTTGTATGAAGGAGTTACTAAACAGAAGTGAGATTATAAAAGAAATGAATGAGGCTAACATGCAAAAATTACAAAGTCTTTTTCAAGAAGTATTAACGAAGTATAAAAAAATGGATGTAGAATATGATGAGGCTACAAATCACAGTATAAATAAACCCCAACAAGAAAAGTGGAATCTGTTTTACGCTAATGAATTAAACAAGTAATTAATTTGAGAACTACATTGTAAATTTACATTTCTAATATTTTAACTATCATGGGTATTTTTAATAAGTTATTTGGAAAAAAAGAACAACAGGAAACGCTAGATACCGGCTTACAAAAAACGAGAGAAGGTTTTTTTGGTAAAATAACCAAAGCCATAGCAGGTAAAAGTACGGTAGATGAAGAAGTATTGGATAACCTAGAGGATGCACTTGTAGGTGCTGATGTGGGCATAGAAACTACCGTAAAAATTATTAGTAATATAGAAAAACGTGTTGCAAAAGATAAATATTTAAATACTGCGGAACTAAATGGAATCCTCAAACAAGAAATACAATCACTACTTGTAAAGCCTAATATCGATAATAGTTACGAAAATTACGAACTACCCCAAGGCCACAAACCTCATGTTATTTTAGTTGTGGGTGTAAATGGTGTGGGTAAAACAACTACTATTGGTAAGCTTTCACATAATTTCACCAAGGCAGGCAAATCAGTTTTGCTTGGTGCAGCAGATACATTTAGAGCAGCGGCAGTAGAACAACTTACTATCTGGAGCGAACGTACAGGTGTGCCCATTGTGAAGCGAGAGCAAGGTAGCGATCCTGCATCTGTAGCATACGACACTGTAGTGAGTGGTGTATCAAGAGGAGTAGATGTGATTTTGATAGACACAGCAGGAAGACTGCACAATAAAGCGCATTTGATGGATGAACTTAGCAAAATAAGAAATGTAATAAAAAAGGTAATACCAGAAGCTCCACACGAGGTAATGCTTGTATTAGATGGTAGCACAGGGCAAAATGCATTGGAGCAAGCAAAACAATTTACAGCAGCTACAGAAGTAACTGCACTTGCTATTACAAAATTGGATGGAACAGCAAAAGGTGGTGTTGTAATTGCTATCGCTGATCAATTTAAAATCCCAGTAAAATTTATTGGCGTAGGAGAGAAGGCAGAAGACTTATTGGTTTTCGATGGCCAGCAGTTTGTAAATGGATTGATGTGAAGGAAGTTTGATTAACTCATCTAACTCAAATACTTTATCAACAATATCATCACCCCATAAGCAAGTGTAGTTACAAAAAGTCCTTTGCCTGTTTGATCCTTTCTTGAATTAATATAAAATGTGAAAAATAGTGCATTCACCATAAGCGATACGCTTAACCCTGCACTCATCAATCCGTGGCCTGGCTGTGTATAAATGAATTGTAATACTTCTTTAAAACTAAGCATGCCAAATTTATAATACTTTAGTAAAAGCAAACCTACAATAGGTCCCAATGCACCAAGCACGCAACCGAAAATAAAATTATCTTTCTTAAACATTATTTAAACAGTTTGCTTTTTGCTAATTGTGCTTTTAGCTTATAATTGGTAAGATCGAATTGCACCGGTACTACACTTACATATCCATGCTCTAACGCCCACACATCAGTATCTTTTGATTTGTCAAAATTTTTGAAAGCACCAGTAAGCCAGTAATATTTTTTCTTGTGTGGATCTATACGCTCTATAAAATCTTCTTCATACTTTGCATAAGCTTGCTTGCACAATTTGATGCCTTTTATTTTTCCACTTGGTATGTTTACATTCAAGAGCAAATGTTTGTCTTGTTTTTTGCTCATTATGTTTGACACAATATTCGTTATTACTTCTTTTGCATCAGTAAGATCTGCTTCATAGCCATAATCCATCATAGAAAAACCAATACTAGGAATTCCTTCAATACTAGCTTCCATAGCTGCAGACATCGTACCACTATACAATACATTTATAGAATGATTAGCGCCATGGTTTATTCCGCTCAAACAAATATCTGGCTTGCGATGAAGTACTTTATCTACGGCTAGTTTTACACAATCCACAGGTGTGCCACTAGTTGTCCAACTTTCTACACCCTCAAACATATCCAACTTACGCATACGTAAAGGAAAACCAATGGTAATGGCATGACCCATTCCACTTTGTGGTTTATCTGGTGCTACTACTACAACTCTGCCAAGGTGTTTTACGGATTCTACCAAGGCTTTAATACCCGGTGATGTAATATCATCATCATTTGTAATGAGGATGATTCGTTCTTCTTTTATTTTTACAGCCATAATTATTTTTGTTGTCTAGCTTTTCTTGCCTCTATAAAACTACCAATGAATGCTATCATTGCAATAACACTACTTACGATACAAGCAAGAAAAATATATTTTTTCGCTCCCCACTCTTCAATCTTTAAAAAGCGACTTGTGCAAATGATAAGCAATACGAATGTAAGCGTTACTACTACATGCGATATTATTTTATTGGAAGATGCTACTCCTTTTTGTAAAACTAAAAATAGCAAGCCAAACGCTGCTGGTATTAATGCTGTAGGTGCATGTTTTCCTTCTGGAGTTAAAATTAAAAAGTAACCATATAAACCTGCTGCAATAAGTACAATGGCATTTAATAAGTTTGCTTGAGCTGCTTTCATATTTTTTTGCTGTAAAGGTAATTATTATAGTATTAAAATTGTTTGATGAGACTGGCTTAATTCGAATTAAATTAAATCTCAATAGAAACAAAAAAATAGTTCTAACTGTTATTAATATATTACTTTTAAGAAAAATAAACTAACATGAAAGAACAAAATTTTAAAAACCATGCTCAAATAGTTCCTTTGTTTCATTACGGACTCCTTGGTGCAATACTAATTTTAATAATTTGCTCCAGTATCAGTTTTTATAGACATTGGAGTGCAGGGCTTGGTTTAATGCTTCCTGCTATTGCTTTACTTGGAAGTGTTGTTTTTATGCTTTTAGCATTTCTTGCTCGTGCTTTTGCGCTTAAAGCACAAGATAGAGCTATACGTGCAGAGGAAAATCTTCGACACTTTGCACTTACAGGAAAATTATTGGATAGTCGCTTGAGGTTAGGCCAAATAATTGCACTTCGTTTTGCTTCTGATAATGAATTTGTAGCACTTGCTGAAAATGCCGCTACAAATAATACGCCATCCAAAGAAATTAAGCAAAGCATTAAAGATTGGAGAGGAGATTATCATAGAGTGTAGGTTGTATAAAAATAAAATTAATGTGCCAGCTGATTAATATGATATATAAAAATTAGCTGGCTTTTTATGTGTTCTTGGAAGAAATTTTAGAATAATTATTTAGTAGTCTTAGCTCCCATTTGCACTCCTAGTTTTTCAAATTCAATATCGTTAGGTTCCCATAACTCTATTTTGTTTCCTTCAATATCCAATATGTGAACGAACTTTCCATAATCTACTACTTCAATTTTATCTGTGATAGTGACATTATCTTTTTTAAGTTGTTCCAATAATGCATCTAAGTTATCTACCCTATAATTTATCATAAAATCTTTGGTAGATGGCTCAAAGTATGTTGTCTTTTCTTTAAACGGGCTCCATTGTGTAAACCCTTTTTTTGTAGTGTCATCACCTTGTCTCCATTCAAACACAGCTCCATAGTCATTTGTATTAAATCCTAAATGTGTTTTATACCATGCCCTTACTTTTTTAGGGTCTTTGCACTTAAAAAAGATACCACCTATGCTTGTTGCTTTTTTGAAGGTTTTATTTTTATTGGAAGTGTGAAGTATACTGTTTAATGCAAAGCCAAGACCGAAGGATGTAGCTACTATAAACAAAACAAAAATTGTTTTTTTCATGATAAATGTTTTTGTTAGAAAAGCATTAGTATTTGCGAAGTATTTAAAATAAAGGTAGGTATTATTGTAGTTTAGTAATTCTCATAGGTAAGTTTTGGTTTAGCCTGGCATACATGTAAGCGATAAATTCCAATTGATATCTTAAAATAGTCGTTTTTAAATATTCATTAATGTTTATATGTAAATAATTTTTTGTATTTTTAAGTTACTTTTTCCTATTTCCTACTGTTAGCTCCTTCGAATTTAATTAACCTATGCGAATGTTTTGTTTTATTTAACCCGCCGGCAATTCGGCACAAAATTTATTTGTATGAAAAAATTGAAGTCATTTTTTTTGCCAATTTGGGCATTCTTAATCTTATTATCTTGCAATAGCCCCGCAGATGATAAAGGAAAAACTGCAGAAAAAGCAGATGGTAAAACTACCGAATTAACAGCAAGTACAAAATCTACCGAAGCTGCAAAAGCCTTTGCAGAAGGGCTTGCGGCTTTTGATTTAAACGACATTAAAAAAGCAAGGATTGCTTTTAGTGAAGCAATCAAGCTAGATCCAAACCTTGGTATTGCATATCTCTACAGATCAAATACTGCTAGCAGCTCCAAAGAGTATGCAGATGATGTAAAAGCAGGAAATGCAAAATTAGACAGTGCTAGTAACTGGGAAAAAATGTATGGTGAATATTTGAACACAAACTTAAACGGTGATAGAATAAAGGGTTTGGGAATTTTACAGAAGATGGCTACAGAATATCCTGATGCTGCTAGAGCCCAGAATGATCTGGGGATTGGGTATACTAATAGCAACCAGTTTGACAAAGCCAGAGAGGTTTTTCAAAAAGTAGTAAAATTAAATCCTAATTGGGTAGGCGGTTATGCTTCATTGGTGGGTTCGTATTTGTTTAATGACCCAAAAGATTTTAAAAAGGCGGAAGAAAATGCTATGAAACTTACTGAGCTTGCGCCTAATAGTGCAGGTTCACAAATTTCTCTTGGGGATTGTTTTAGAGCACAAAATGATTTTGAAAAAGCAAAGGGAGCATATACAAAAGCTGTAGTGTTAGATTCGGTATCACCTGAAGGTTATTATAAACTTGGACATGCAAATACTTATTTGGGTAATTATGATGAAGCAAGAAAAAACTATGCAAGTGGCGGCAAAAATGATGTTACAAAAATGGGATCTGTTTCAAACATTGCTTACAGCTATTTATACCAAGGCAATGCTGCTGCAGCTACCAAAGAGCTAATGGATGCAGCAGCTAAGGCAGATAGTAATGCAAACAGCGAGAAAAGTAATTACTATGGAAACTGTGCAACAATTGCTATACACAATGGAGATGCAGCTACTTTAAAAAAATTGATACCTAAGATTTTGCCATTGTCAGAAAAAATAAACAATGATTTAGGCTCAGCTGAGGCAAAAACGTTTATGGCTGCAGAGAAATTAAATTGGGCAAGCCTTTCAGCTTATATGGATGGTAAATACGATGAGGCCAAAGCCAAAGCTGAAGAAATGAAAACAACTATGAATCCAATTAATGATGATAGAAAACTGGAAAATTATCATAGCCTCATGGGTATGATATACATGAAACAAAAAAATTATCCAGACGCTATTATGCATTTCGAAAAATCAGACCCCAATAATATTTATAATAAATATTTGCTAGCTAAAGCCAACGAGGCTGCAGGAAATAAAGACAAAGCCACAGCTGCTTATAAAGAAGTAGCTGCTTACAATTTTAATGATGTAAGTAATGCGTTGGTACGTACCGAGGTAAAGAAAAAATTGGCAATGCCTTAATGTTATTTGATTTTATTTAAAAGTCCTGCTTTGAAAGAAGCAGGACTTTTGTATATCAGGATGTAATTTTATTACTTTGTAATATCAATTATATTTTAACACTTTCAGTGTAAAACTCATTTGCTTTTATTTTTAATTTAAATATTATTTATTGTGTTTTATGAACCACTTTAGCGTTATCTAATTTATTTAAACATAAAATTATTCTAAACATATTTTATGAAGAGTCAATTTTAGAAAGTATCCCTTAATGACATTAATTAAGGCGATGGCATAAAAGTCAACGCTGAATAGGCTCATGTCGAACAAGATTTATGCTGAATTAATTTTTTTGATGATCCATTAGTTGTATCTAATTTTTAAAATTTTAAGAAGGCTAACCTTAATGTAAAATTATTAAGGACTTAATTAATCTATTATCTCTTTATGATTTTAAAAATTTTATAAGCCCGGTATTTTTTTATTTTGGTTAGCCAATGTTGCTGCTTGTTTTATTCTTTTAGTTCGTGTAGCTTCTGTTTTTGCTAATTTGATCCACCGTAAAGTAAAACGTTGGCTACTTGCTCCAAATGCATTAAAGTTAGTGAGTGCATCAGGCATGGTTTTTAAGCAGGTTTCAAAATCGAAAGGTTTAATTAATGCATCTACATCGTTCATAAAATCCCAAAGCCCGTTTTGTTTAGATGCTGTTACTGCTTGTATTCCGGATGGCATCATTAAGTTAGCCTTTTCTAAAATGGGTATGCGTCTTTTGTAAGTGTCACTCCAATGTTCAATTCGCCTTGGCGATATCAATAATAAATATTTATCCGCATCTATTTTTCTTACAATACCATCTAACCAACCAAAGCATAAAAGTTCATCAATGATTTCTTGCTTGGGTATATAGTAAATGCCAAATTCTTTTTTGTAAACGATTAACCAAATGCTTTCTTTTTGGGCATAATTTTTAAGCAGCCAATTTCGCAAAGCTTTTCTTTCTTTTATTTCTACTTGAATAAAATTTTCGGTTTTAATCATTTTGGTTTAGTTAAACTCTTTGCTGATTTTTTATCAACCTCAATCATTTTCCTTAAAATACAATTTTTCTAACCCTATTATTAGGTTCTCTATGGCTATAATCTTAAACAGTAGGAGGTAAAGTCCTACATAGTCATTACTTTGAATTAATTTATAGCAAATTATGAAATATACTTTTCATAGTCTTGTAT
>JANMFB010000052.1:0-1880 GCA_031377605.1 Ferruginibacter sp. | reverse complement strand
GATGCAGCAGCACCGTGCTTTTTCATAAGGTCGGCCACTTTGTACCCTTCTAAAATATGTGTGAACGTATTTATTTTAAAACCAAATTTTTCTGCCATGCGCATGGTTTCAACTATCTCACTAGATATATAACTATGGCAGGTAATGAAACGTTTGGCTTCCATAATTTCTACCAAGGCATCTAGCTCTAAATCTCTCCTTACTTTTTTACCCTCAGGGCTACGCAATGCATTTCTATAATCAGTAGCTCTTGTAAATGCATCCCATTGTACTTGTTCCACACCCATCCTACTATCAGGGAAACGAGTATTATTTGGTGAAGGATTTCTTTTTACATTCTCACCTAAAGCGAATTTTATAAAACCATCTGCACCCATAAATTTTAATGCAGTGTCATTTACTCCCCACCTAAGTTTTATCAATTGTGTTTGACCACCAATGGTATTTGCACTTCCATGCAAAATATGAGATGTAGTAACACCGCCTCCAAGTTGCCTATAAATATCTATATCATCTGGGTCTAAGTTATCACCAATGCGCACTTCCGATGTTACAGATTGTCCGCCCTCATTTACAGATTCTGTAGCAATGTGTGAGTGCTCATCAATAATACCTGCAGTAAGATGTTTGCCTGTACCATCAATTATTTTTGCATTGTTATTAGTAAGATTTTTACCAATGGCTGTAATTTTTCCATTCTCTACAAGCACATCTGTATTATTTAAAATGCCATCTGCTTCGCTCGTCCATACGGTTGCATTTTTTATTAAAATATTTTCTGCTTGCGGCATTGTTTTATACCCATAGCCTGCATTTGGATATAACAATGTACCCATTGTTGGAGTGGGTGTTTTCTTAGCACTGTCTTTTTTAGAAACAATATCGCTTACAAAATTTGCTGTCCACAAAACCATTGCCCCTGTACTATCTGTACCAGTTCCATTCCATTGTTTGCCATTGTTTGTTCCGGCAAGTCTGAAACCTTTTTGCGTTGCCTTGTTTTCAGTAAAATTTATTTTTACAGATTTGCCATCGTTGCTGTATTTTGTTTTAATGGTATCTTTAATCATAATATCAGCTGTAGAATTATCTTTAACCTCTAAAACATAACTTCTTAATCCGTTAACTGTTGTTAATTGTAAATTATATCTCCCTTTGGTATCAATACCATTATCTTCTTTTACTACATTTTTTTCTCCTTGTACCCAATTTTGAATAATACTGGTTTTTTCCGCAAATACAGGTCCGGTTGTAATTATAAAATTTGCAAGTTTACCATTGTCTAAACTCCCTGTTTCATTGTACATATTTAAAAGCTGGGCAGGGTTTTTTGTAAGTGCATTTAATGCCGTACTTTCAGAAAGTCCGAACTGAATCGCTTTGCGCAAATTTGCTAAAAATTGTTTTGTATCTTTTAGGTCAGCAGTAGTTAAACAAAAATTTATACCCGCTTTTTCAAATGCAGCTGGGTTTGATGGAGCCATTTCCCATTGTTTTAAATCTGCCAAAGAAACAAACCTTAGGTCGTTTACATCCTCTACATCTATTGCAACAGGGAAATTAAGCGGTAAAATAAAACTCGCCTTGGTAGATTTCATTTCTAGAATACGTTGGTATTCATTTTGCCCAGCTTTAATAATATATTGCATTCCAAATTCGTCACCAATTCTATCTGCACGCATACAGTTCCATTTATCGTTGGCCTCAAATATTTGTGGAAGCGATTGGTTATTGTTCCATGCTTGCAAACTAAGGTTTGTACCTTCTGTTGCTGGTTTGTTTTTGTACCATTGTGCATCTAAATAACTTTGTCGGAGTAAAGCGATGGAGCCCATTAAACTACTGGGATAACTTTGAGCAGAAGAACCTTTGTTAAAAGA
>JANMFB010000134.1:0-1883 GCA_031377605.1 Ferruginibacter sp. | reverse complement strand
CAATAACCATCCGGCTCAAACAACTGAACTGGCCAAGTTCCTTGCTCCGGGACAGTTCAACAAATACTCGGTAAGTAAATATGCAGCACTTGGTTTGCAGCCTTGATTCAATTATCGTTTAAAACAACAAAAATGAAAAAGCTATTTGTCCTGATGCTTATCGGCATAACCTTCTCTTCCTGCTTCCAGAATCTATTCAAGGTACAAACCAGCAATGCGTGGAGCCGGAGCCACTTCGACTCTATCCAAAATTCCGGCATGGCTATCGTTGTACACTTCAGGGACGACATTAAGACGATGCTGATACCGAAGTTTGACAGCAACCAGATCTCAGGACAGTTGGGGGAATATCAAAAACTATCTAAAAGAAAGAACAGCCCCGGTTATCCCAAAAAGGCAAAAGCATATAAAAAGAGAGACAGAAGCACTGTATTCGGCCAAGTGCATGAATATGTAACGGAAGACTTTACCGGACAAAATACAATTACCATCAACAAGCACAACTTTGCCTTGACAACAAGCCTAACCTTCGCATAACACAAATCTATTTTATATGAAAGTAAGACCAAGACACCTTAAATCTGAAGCTGATAACAACTTATACAATGAACTCAAAATCCTAGTGCACGAAAAAATTAAATTTCTTCCTAAATCCCGGATAAATCAACTAAAATTTAAACTATTCTTTTATCCGTTAGTATATTTTGGTCTTTATGTATTTGCACAACTTAACGCTGACCAAATGGGGATATTTTTTCTTTCATATGCCTTGATGGGACTTATGGTTGTTATTATTTTTTGTGAATTGATTCATGAACTTGTACATAATAATATTTTCTATAAAACCAAGTATAACAAAACTGCACTTATACTATTTGATCTATTAGGTGCCAATAGTTTTATATGGCAAAAAAGGCATCTAACATTACATCACCACTTTCCCAATGTTGATGGTTGGGATACAGATGTAGAACAAAAAGGACCTATAGTAATCTTTCCAACTGAAGAAAATAAAATAATTACAAGGTATCAGCACAGATATGTGTTTCTGTTATACCCCTTTTTTATGCTCAATTGGCTATTTTTTCGAGATTTTCGTGATTTTTTCTCTAATGAACGAATCATAAGAAAGGTTGTTAAAATTCCACAGATAGAATATTATAAATTATTCTTTTTCAAATTTCTATACATTTCTTTACTCCTTGTCATGCCAGTTGCATTTGCAGACACATCAATTATTCAGGCAATTATTGGTTTACTTTTTCTAACCATTTCCGGAAGCCTGTTTGCGATGTTTGTTCTTCTAACGCCACATATAAATATCAGTAATGAGTTCCCTCATATAGAATCAAATGGTAAAATCAGTACTACATGGTTTCGACATCAATTAATAGCTACTAATGATATCGCTAACTCCAATTGGTTAACAAAAAACTTTATGGGAAATTTCAACTTTCACGTGGCACATCATCTTTTCCCAAATATTAGCAGCGTTTACGCCCCTGAAGTAACAGTGGTATTGAAATCCTTTTGCAAAAAACATAACCTGCCTTATAAAGCGTATCCAATGAGTATGGCATTGAAGAAACATTATCAACTCATTCGGGAAAAATGCAATCACATTTCATGAAATGGATTTATAAAAGTTAATATAACGAGTAAAATAAGTTTATTAAAATGCTTAAGTTTTATTCAATAGCATTCTGTCTTTTACTTGTAGCCTTGTTTGCTGAATTTTCATTGATGTTTTTTAATAAAGAGAAAGACCAAGTAAACGATGTAAAGACGAATTTGCTAATAGGTGCTTGTCTTATTGTACTGGGATTCTTCATAAAAGGGGTACAACTTAGCCTGTATTCACTCGCATATAACTTTTCTTTGTT
>JANMFB010000113.1:0-9907 GCA_031377605.1 Ferruginibacter sp. | reverse complement strand
CCACAATAGATAATTAGAGAAGAGGAACCCAGCTTATTGATAAAAGCATATAAAAATTCAACTATGATTATTGACTTTCATTAAAAAATGCTTAACGTTATTCAACATTTTTCTAAATATGAACATTTTATTGTATATTCATTTTCTAAAACCAAACATATGACCATCTCTAAAAACAATTTATCTATCCTAAAAGTATTTGCTTTTTGTCTATTGCTTTCAATTGCAGCATGCGAAAGCAAAACAGAAAAGAAAGCAGAAACGGCTCCTGTTGAAGCTAAGGACACTTTATCAAAACCTTTAGACACAACAGCTGTACCAAGACCTAGACAACCGGGAGATTAATTTTTTTTCTGTACTTTTAAAAAATTGCCTTCTAATCATTATTAGAAGGTTTTTTCATTTTAAGCCTTTGTCGTTTGAAAATAATATAGCCAGATGTGTACTTTCTATTTTTTGAAGTAAGCTTCTCTATTAGCCAATGTTCTACTTTATGATGGGCAGGTATTAATAAAGATGCTATTGTAACAAAAATTAGCATTTCGAAAAATGGGGTATGATGTGTAATTTCAACCACTATAGGGTGTAATAGCAAGGTCAAATATTCAAACAATATAATTAAAGACAAAATACCTAAAAACCTGATGAGCTTTACATGCAATTTTATCCTGCTTAATAAAACAGTAACAATAAAAAGTATTGGAATAAATAATCCAATTAATGATAATTGCAATTGTTGATTTCTTTCTTTTTTCAATTTCTTTAAGTTGGCAGCAATATCCTCTTGTCTTAATTGTTCATTAATTGTAATTACTTGTGATGTCCTTATTTTTTCCTTACTGTAAATAGAATCGCCAATAAATTTTACTTGCTGTAAATAAGCAAAAGCACTGTCGGTATTTTTTTTTAAACTGCTATACATTATCGTTAAAAAATTAGCAGCCTCTAATTGTCTTGATTGAAATCCTACATATTTAGCCAATACAAATGAATAACGAGCAAACCAAATGGAAGAGTCATAATTATTGATTTCTTTATAAAGTTTAGCCATTCCTAAAGAAGCTTCGCAAATTGCATCATCATTGTCTTCCATTTTTAAAAAAGTAAGCCCATTAGTATAATTTTGTAATGCTCTACTATAATTGAGTTTTTTTAAATAGGTGTGTCCTAGCCCCGTCATGGCCATGCCAATTCTATTTTTATCTTCTAAGTTGGTTGCAATTTTGAGTGCATCATCAAAATATACAAAGGAAGAATCAGTAATATTTTGCTTTTCAAATACATCGCCAATGTTCAATTTTATATTGTATTCTAGCTTTTTTATCTGATTGGCTGCAATAAGGGAATCTGCTCTGCGCAAATAATACAGCGCTTTATCATATTCTTCTTGATAAACATACACGAGACCAATATTCATGGTAGCACTAGCAAGATTATATGGATTGTTTCTTTTTTCTTCCAATTGTAACTTCTGTATATAAAACTCCAATGCACGAGTATAATTTCCAATACTTAAAAAACCGTTGGCCATTTGTCCCAATGATCTAGATTCTCCTTCTTCATATTTTATCTGCCTAGAAAGAATCAATGCTTGTTGTGCAATAAGTATGGCTGAGTCGGGTGCATAATTATACTGGTAACTAGCTTTCTGCCACATAAAAGTTACTTTGTTAGTATCTAATTTTTCTACTGCCAATAACAGTGATACACTATCAGCCTTTTGCTTTTGTCCATTTAACATTACGGCAAAATGAAAAATCAGTATTAGTAAGAAACATTTCTTCATTGGTCTTATGAATTACATAATTTTTAAGTAATCAATATCCTCACCAAGAGAGGATTATAATACAATAACTTCAAACAACTTTCTTCATAAAAATGATGTTGTTGCATTTGCTAAAGTACACTTTCATATACTAAAAAAAAAATCAGTGTATTTTAATCAGTTATGCTTAATTTTATTCTGCATTGATTTAGAAATATAATAAAACAGCATATGAAAATTAAAATTTTTCTCAGTTTGATGTTAGCATTGTGCATTTCTGTATCTGTAAAATGTCAATCTCTTTATTACATGCAGTATCGGTTTACAACCATAGATGACACTACTTTATACCATGTATTTTTGGTACGATACGATGATGGAAAGGGCTTTTACAGAGTAAATTTTTATGATGATGTAACTAAAGCCAACATAGTGGTAGACCTTGACATGGAAGAGATGTATTTTAAAGATAAAAATGGCTATGTAGATAAAACAAAAATATATTTTAAAGGCTCTAAACCGCAAATAGTTTCTGGCGACAAAGATTATCATTATTATCCTGAGCTCTTTTGGTTTAAAGTTGATGCTCAAACAGGATTGTACGAGCCTTGGGCTGTAACATCACCAGATGAAAAGGGAACAGCAGAAGGAGCATTTACAGAACCACCCATATTATTGGAACAGATTGACCTTACAGAAGATTTTGTCTCTAGCTTTTTTTCAAAGGATGAAGAATTTTATAAAAATCTTTTTACCACCACTCAAAGATCTTTAACACCCCAGGAGAAAAATGCGAAAATGCACCTGATAGTAGTAGCCAACACAGAAGATGAAACAATTGGCTCTACCTGTATGCTAGATAAAGACAGAACAGTGAAAACATTTAAGGATCTTTCGGAGTTTTTAGGTATTGGCTTTTCACCTTCCGTTATTTTTGGTAACAATTACACTAAAAATAATGTACAAAATGCAATATCATCTGTAATACCCAATAAAAATGATATTGTAATCTTTTATTACAGTGGTCATGGATTTAAAGATGAAAACAACGCTCGTCAATTTCCTAATATTATACTTACCAATAAAAGCTTTGAAAATGTAGATGCCAACTCTATAAATATTGAAGATGTATACAACAATTTAAAAAGCAAAGGAGCTAGGTTAAATTTAATTATGAGTGATTGCTGTAACAACGGCCCTACGGATAGGGCTAGTATTAGTTGTGATGTGCCTAGAACCAGAAACTCTACACTTGGTTGGAATTTAGAAAACTGCAAGGCTTTATTTATGAACAATAAGCCAATGTCCATATTAATGACTGCTGCACAAAAGGGAGAAATGTCGACCGGCAATTTAACTTTTGGTGGCTTTTTTACCAATCAATTTCGTACCAATCTAACAACTTATTTTGGGCCATTCCACCAGTTTCCCACATGGAATACTATTTTAGAAGAGTCAAAAAAATCTACCGTAGAGCAGGCAGAAAATAGCAGGTGTAGTACTTCAGGTGAACCAACAAAAACTTACAAGCAACATCCAGTTTATAGAATTCAATAATTTATTTTCCCATTTTTTTAAATAAAACAATATTCATTGGCAGAAGAAAATTACAGCATTCCCCTACGAAATCGAAAAATGGAAAACCTCCACATTGTTTTTTGGTTATTGAAAGATATTAGCTGGTGTATGATATGGAAGCCGTTGGGCATTTCCATGATTTTTCCAACACTTACCATAGCAATTGTAATTGCATATAGAAGCAGGCAGTATATGAGCGAAGTTTGCCACAACCTTGCTATCGTATTTTGGATAAGTGCAAACTCCTATTGGATGGTAAGCGAATTTTTAAAATTTGATACCAAAATTTTGTTTGGGATATATACTTTTAAACACCTTGCAATTGTTCCTTTTCTTTTGGGTGCACTACCATTAATCTACTATTATATTATCTGGCGCCCAAAGCATAAAGACTTTGCCGAAACCTTATAAAAAATAATTCAATTATCTTCGCTTTTGTAAAAGTTGAATATTGATATAAAGTTGAAGAGTGTCAGGTAGAAAAGCCAAGATCAATTCAGCTAACTAAAAATTAAATGTTTAGACAAAAAAACCTTTTGTATTTAAGGCAGCAAAACACTAATTTATCTGATATCACCCATTTCAACACTTAAACGATTTTCAATAATTTTAAACATTTCAATAAAAAAATTACATGTTTCGTACAAACACTTGCGGCGAGTTAAAAATGGCCGATGTAAATAAAACAGTAACCCTTGCAGGATGGGTACAAACCGTTCGCAAATTTGGCAGTATAACCTTTGTAGATCTTAGGGATAGATACGGTATTACACAATTACTTTTCAATGAAAGTTTAAATGCACAACTGGAGGCAAATCCTTTGGGAAGAGAATTTGTATTGCAGGCAAATGGAAAAGTTACAGAACGCAGCAGTAAAAATCTAAACATTCTTACCGGCGAAATTGAATTGAGTGTAGAATCATTTACCATTTTGAATAAATCTATCACCCCACCTTTTACAATACAAGATGATACAGATGGTGGAGATGAATTAAGGATGAAATATCGTTTCCTCGACCTAAGAAGAAATGCTGTAAAGAAAAATTTAGAATTGCGTTATACAGTAGGAAGAAGTACCAGAAATTATTTACATGAAAATAATTTTATGGATATAGAAACCCCATTCCTTATAAAAAGTACACCAGAAGGAGCTAGAGATTTTGTTGTACCAAGCCGCATGAACGCAGGTCAGTTTTATGCATTGCCACAATCGCCACAAACATTTAAGCAATTGCTTATGGTAAGTGGTTATGACCGATACTATCAAATTGTAAAATGTTTTAGAGACGAAGATTTGCGTGCAGATAGACAACCTGAGTTTACTCAAATAGATTGCGAAATGTGCTTTGTAGAGCACGAAGATATTTTACAAACCTTTGAAGGATTGGTACGTCGTATTTTTAAAGATGTAAAAAATATTGATTACACAGAAACCATAGAACGAATGACCTGGATGAACGCCATGTGGACTTATGGAAATGACAAACCAGATATTAGGTTTGACATGAAGTTGTGTAATTTGAAATTTCCATCACATACCTTCCCTGATAGTAAAGATATTTCTACATTAATTGGTGGGGTAGATTTTAAAGTTTTTGAAGAAGCTGAAACTGTTGTTGCCATTGCAGTACCGGGTTGTAGTGAATATACTAGGAAGCAAACAGATGAATTAACGGAATGGGTGAAGCGCCCACAAATCGGTATGAAAGGTTTGGTTTTTATAAAATGTAATGCTGATGGAACCTATAAAAGTAGTGTTGATAAATTTTACGATGCAGATAAACTAAAAGCAATAGCCGAAGCATCAAATGCAAAAGCTGGAGATTTAATTTTGATAGTAGCAGGTGCTGAAGAGCGAACTCGTAAAGCTGCGAGTGACCTACGAATGTTCATGGGTACAACGTTAGGCCTCCGCAAAGCAGAAGATTTTAAATTATTATGGGTGCTAGATTTCCCTTTGTTTGAATACGATGAAGAAGGAAATCGTTGGGTTGCACGACACCATCCATTTACGTCACCAAAGCCAAGTGATATTGCAACAATGATTAACAATAATCCTGTAATTGAAAATGCGGCAGAATACTTAAAACATCCTTACGCAAACATAAAGGCAAATGCCTATGATATGGTGTTAAACGGAAACGAAATTGGTGGTGGTAGTATTCGTATTTTTCAAAGAGAGTTGCAAGAAAAAATGTTTGCAGCACTTGGTATGGATGCAGCGGAGCAACAACACAAGTTTGGGTTCTTGCTAGGTGCATTTGAATACGGTGCACCGCCTCATGGTGGTATTGCATTTGGGTTTGATAGGCTTTGTTCCATACTTGGCGGTAGTGAAAGTATAAGAGATTTTATTGCCTTCCCAAAAAACAATAGTGGTAGAGATATAATGATTGATGCTCCGAGTACAATTGATGATAAGCAGTTTGAAGAATTACAAATAAAATTAGATCTTAAATAAGTTATCAAAGATTTTACATAATTAATATGAGTTAAAAAACATTAACGAAATTTATAACTTCAATTAAAGTTTTAAGCAGTAAATTGCTTAAAACTTTTTTTATGAAATCACGTTTAGTATTTATTGTAATGATTGCAATTACGCTATTTTCTTGCAAAAAAAGTAATGATGCCATTATAGAACAAACACCTGCTCAGACTACCAATGATGTAGCATACGGTGTAGATGCAAAACAAAAAATGAATGTGTACTTACCTGCTGGTAGAAGTACTGCTTCTACCAAAACAATTATTTTAATACATGGCGGTGCTTGGTACACAGGCGATAAAAATGATGCAGATTGGTTACCCTATGTAGATTCATTAAAAAAACGTTTACCTACTTACGCTATTTTTAATATCAATTATAGGTTGTTTACTTTTGGAATACCAACATCAACAAATACATTTCCTGCTCAGGAAAATGATGTAAAAGCTGCTACTGATTTTATTTACAGTAAAAGAACTGAATATAACATTTCAGATAAATTTGTATTAATTGGTGCTAGTGCCGGTGCACATCTAGCATTGTTGCAAGCCTATAAAAATACTACCATAAAAGTAAAAGCTGTTGTAGATCTATTTGGCCCGGCAGACATGGTTGCCATGCACAACAATCCTGCACCTGCTGTACCTGCTGCCGGCATTGCAGCTTTATTAAATGGAACTCCTGTTTCTAATCCAACATTGTACCAATCTTCTAGTCCTATTAATTTTGTAGACAATTTATCTTCTCCCACCATCATTTTTCATGGTGGTGTATCAGACACTTTGGTAAGAACATCTCAATCAACAGCACTTAGGGATAAGCTTATACAAAAAGCAGTTGTTCACCAATATGTACTCTATCCATCAGAAGGACACGGCTGGGCCGGTGCTAATTTGAAAGATACTTTTGATAAAATTCAAGCCTTCCTAAATGCAAATGTTTTATAGAAAAATTCGTACACTCGTTTGTAGTTTCCTGATGTTGGTTATTTTTATAGAGCCGGCTATAGGACAAAAACCTACTAATTTTTTTGAAGATGCAATAAAAGAAAAACGTGAAGCATTTTATAAAATGGTAACTAATACCATTGACAAAACTTTGTTACTTCCACTTAATGCAGCTAGTGAAGAAAAATGGATTAGTGCATTTTACAACATTGCATTAGTTAACTACAAAACAGCAACACTAGATTCAAGAATAGATTACGTGGCAAAAATTATCAACCAACAAAGTGATGACTGCAAAAAAGGATTTTTGAATTTGGTGAATACTTTGTATCCAAAAAAATATTATAAAGGAGTTGAAAGCATTTTTGCAACCACGATTGATCCAAAATTAATGGCAATGTGCGTCAATTACTTACTACCAAACTATAGTGGAGATAAGTCAAAATGGCTTTCTGAAAAACTTAAAAAAGAAATGAAAAAGGATACTTCTAATCCTATCTTACATGAATTATTGGAACAAATAAAATCCCAATACCAAAGACCGTTTATTCCATCTTTAAAACCTTTTTTTGTAAAAAGTTATTTACCAAACACTACAATCGTTTTTAGTTTTCAAAGAAAAGATAGAAATTACCCTGGCTTGGTGTTGATAAGAAAAGCGGATGGAAGTTTTTATAAAAATGAATCCGGCGCTTATTTTTCTACTGGTCAGCTTGCACGTAGCCTAAGCAACATGCCAGGCTATATAACTAATGGAAATACACCTAAAGGCTTCTTCAAAATGAATGGCTTTGATACTTCCAACAATTATTTCATTGGAACTACAACCAATATTCAACTTAGTATGCCGCACGAATATCATAGAAAAGAAATAGATGGAAACATTGTTGATACAACTTGGACAATGGAACAATACAAAAATCTATTACCGATTAGCTTTCAAAATTATGAACCTTTATATGAAAGTTTTTATGCTGGCAAGGCCGGTCGTACAGAAATAATTGCTCATGGTACTACAGTTGATCCAAATTTTTACAAAGGCAATACTTATTATCCTTATACTCCAACAATGGGTTGCCTTACATGTATTGAAACTTGGAGTAGCAAAACTGGATTATTACAAACTAGTAATCAATTATTGCTAACACAGGCTTTACAAAAAGCAGGTGGTGCGAACGGTTATTTATTAGTAATTGAAATTGATGATAAAAAAGCGCCCATAACTTTTTCAGATATAAAAAAGTATTTACCTTAAAATAATTTCGCTTTTACTTATTTACCAATACTAATCTTTCTGCATTAGCCCCCATTTCAATTACATTTAAGCTACCAGTAACATTTCCTACCATTTTGCATTGTCCATTAAAAGATGCTAAAGAGTCTATCTGTAACTGACCTGCATAAATATCACCATCAACAATAGATTTTGCATGCAAATACAATAAATCAGAAATTTTTAAAGTTCCTCTTACAGTACCCATTAAATCTGCTTGCTTACCCTCAATATCACCTTCTACTAGCCCTCCTGCTCCAATAATAACTTTGGCTTTTGCAATTAAATTTCCTTTAAGGATACCATCTATCCTAATATCGCCATTACATTGCATATTCCCTGTAATTGTTGTACCTGATCCAATAATAGTGGTCGATGTAGAACCTGTAGCATCGAAGTTAGATGAAGATTTAGATTTGAACATAGATATAGATTTTGGTAAAATAAATTTACATATAAAATCTGTATCCTGTACAATTTATAATTATTATGTGATTAAAGCATTAAAATTAAATCCCTTAAATCAATCAAATAATGAATCAATTACTTTGGATTAACCTTTTTGTAAACCATTACTTCTAAAGAGAAGCAATACTATTTTCACTTACCGTAACCTGTTCCACCAATTTTATATCTGAAGTAAAGGTTCTTGCAAATACATTTTTGCCAGAAGTTAACTTAAAAGTCAATATTTGACCTTGCTTCTTCTCAATTTTGAATTTAACAGTTGTAGCAGTTTTATTAAAGTTTTCGGAGTAAATCTCACCTTCGTTGGTGTCTTCTACTTTTAAAAATGCATTTCTCAGTAATGCAGATGCTACAGTTACATTGAAACATAAATAATTGTCTTCTGTCCCTGTGTATTTTACGGCAAAATCATCTGCGTCGGACGGATTAATTACCTGAGCACTTGCTGCACTTGATATTAAAAGTGTAGCTAAAATTGCGGTTGTTACTTTTCTTAAGTTTTTCATTTTTGTTGTTTTCTGTTTAAATAAATAAATTTTAATTTATGATAGCAATTAAAATCACTAACAATTACTTAATACAGCAAACTCGTTTTTTGTTATTCAATACGGTGGGCAATCGACCTCTTGCAGAATGCAAAGTATGAGAGAAATGAAGTTGTACACTTTATTTCTAATGCAAATGTACATGGGGTTTTGTTCTCTCTAAAATACAATTTATAAAAGAAACATTACGGTAAAAAAAATAATAATTACTTCAAAGCTTTGTTAGTATTGCCTTTCAGTAAATAAAAATCATGATACCCAAAGGTTTGTTTAACCAAAATTTCACCAAAATATGATTAAGTGAAAATATTTTTTACTTATCCTTAATAAACTTAAAATGACAATATTTAAAAAAGATATTTATTGTCATTATTATTAATTTCATTTTTTTGAAGTTAATACACAATTAATTTTAGAAAGATTAAAAACTCAATTTGTGAAAAGTATACATTAGCAAATTGAAAAGCGAGGTTTTAATTTTTATCATCGGAGGACAAAAAATAGCATTTATTAAGTAGTAGTGCTAAAGCAAAAAAGTTGGAAGGCGTTATTTTTTCGCCTAGAATTGAAAATATGTAAAACAAAAAAAGCCAGCTTTTTTCAAGCTGGCAATTTTCATTTCACCTTACCCCTAAGTATTGTTAAATAATTATTTTTTTATTAGAAAATACATTTACACTTTTAATTAAAGTAGCCAGATTATTATCATGAAAATTTGAAAGCCAGTCTATTTCTACATTTTTAGCATCGTGTATTGAAGGCGAAATACCAACGCTAGCACTTACCGATGCAACAAAAGTAAAAGTGCTACTCTCAACATTAGTAACCTTAGATTGAAACTCA
>JANMFB010000067.1:0-1752 GCA_031377605.1 Ferruginibacter sp. | reverse complement strand
TACGCTTTGGTTTCTAAAAAGTTTACTTATGCTAATAAATATGCTGCAACTACTGTAACATTTTCTTACAATGGCCAATCTGGCAATCCTTATAGTTATGTTTATAGTGGTGGCATGGTCGGTGATGGCGTAACAGGAAACGATCTTATGTATGTACCTAAAGACAGAGCAGAAATGGACTTAATGACTTTCATTAATACCACAGCTGTAGTAAATGGTGTTACCACCACAATTTTACCTGCTCAGCAAAGAGACGATTTAGAAGCATTTATACAAAGCGACAAATATTTAAGTAAGCGCAGAGGTCAATTTGCAGAAAGAAATGGTGCAAGACTTCCATTCACAAACATAGTAGACTTTAGTATTTCTCAAGACTTTATGATAAGAAGTGGAAAAACAACACACAAACTTACTATTGGATTAGATATTTTTAATTTCACTAATCTGATTAGTAAAAGTGCCGGTCGCCAATTTTTCTTATCAAATGACCAAACTGCTCTTGTATCATTTAGGGGTTACGGAAATGGAACAACTACAGGCCCAACAACATCCCCAACATTTAGTTTTAATAAACCAACTAACGATAAACCTTATGTAATTAGTGACGTACAAACAAGTGCAAATACAAGTGCTCGTTGGAATGGTCAAGCTACTATTAGATATAGTTTTTAATTTTATATATTGCATTTACAAAAAGCCTCCACTGCTATGTGGAGGCTTTTTATTAATACAATATCGTTTTAGTTATTTTGGTCCTTTCACATTATTTGAAACAAAATATTATCTACTAAATTTACAGTCCACAAAACATCAATTATCGTAAGTCATCTTAATCAAATTATCCAAACGATCTAATGGTTATATTATTTTTCTTCCTAGCACACTGGTTCTTATCTTTATTTTGCCAAACTTTTTTCCTACACAGATATGCTTCCCACAAAATGTTTAGCATGACTAAATTTTGGGAACGATTTTTTTACAGTTTTACTTTTTTTGTACAAGGCTCTTCTTTCCTAAATCCGAGGGCTTACGCAATCATGCATCGTATGCACCACTCCTATAGTGATACAGAGAAAGATCCTCATTCTCCACATTTTTTTAAAGATGTATGGGAAATGACCATGCAAACAAAAGAAATCTATTTTAACTATGCTAACTATGCTGTAGAACCAGAGAAGGCTTTTAAAGGTAATTACCCAGAGTGGAAATTGTTAGATAAGCTATCGAACTTTTGGGGAGTTCGTATAATATTTGGTATATTATATTTTCTATTTTACTTGAAATTTGCTACTGCCATTTGGATGTTTGCTCTATTACCTATACATTTTTTTATGGGACCAATACATGGTGCTATTGTAAACTGGTGTGGGCATAAATATGGTTACAGTAACTATGATAACAAAGACAAAAGCAAAAATACCATTCCATTCGATATTTTATTAATGGGAGAATTAATGCAAAACAACCATCACAAACATCCAAACAGCATAAATTTTGCTAAAAAATGGTATGAGTTTGACCCTACTTATCCGTTGATTTTATTATTGAATAAGATTGGAATAATTAAGTTAAGAAAAGCAATTTCGTAATAAAATAATTGGATTTACCTATTGCTTTAATCTGTGAACGATTAAACTTCTATATTTCGGGTTTATCTTTTACTAGTGTCAAATCATCGAGCAAAACAGTGATGGGCATTATACCTACTTTTAATATAGCTTTTTTCCCTTTAATTTCTTTTACAATACCTAC
>JANMFB010000385.1:0-16459 GCA_031377605.1 Ferruginibacter sp. | reverse complement strand
AATACTTACAAAAATATTTAACTCCAGCTGCCTTGTAAATAAAAACAAAGTATTGGTTATTACAAGCGCAAAGGAAAGAAATATAATTAGTGGCATAAATTTCTCCTCTCTAATAATTTGCTTTGTAACAAAATTTGTGTTGTTGTTTTTTAATAAATAATCTCCTGCAATAGTGCCTGGTATAATGATGAATAAATATTTTAAAAAGTAAAATTGATACAACCAATTAAACTCACACTCACCTATGTGGGAAAAGCTATAAATTGTTTTTGCCCATCCCACACCACTTTCTTTTGATGCTAAAAAAACAGCCATTATAAAGGGTAATATACCAATGCGCAACAACATATTATTTTTTGTAAGCCACCAAATAATTGTTCCAAACAAAGCCATATTTGCCAATACAATAATGATGATATCGGTTTTTGTTAAACTAAATGCGGCTCCTCTAAAACGTAAGAAAAAAAGTAGTGCAATGCCTATAGTAAAACTGAGCATTTTTAAGCCAGTAAATAATTTTTTATATTTTTCGATTTTATTTTCATAGAATTGAAAAAAAAGTAATATATATGCTAAAAGCGATAAAATATTTTCTTTTACCAAAGGTTTTTCTGCTATTACCCAAGCTTTCATATGCTCACTAAACAAAGCAAAAAAGGCTAGCAACAAAAATCTTCTAAAGGCAATCCCTAAAATAGGTAAAAAACTACTTCTGTTTTTTACTTGCTTGTTTAAAGCCAAAGGAATAGCAGCTCCCATACTAAATAAGAAGAAAGGAAAAACCAGATCTACCCAAGTAATACCTGCAATAGACTCTATAAATGTATGATTGGGTGGCGGCACTTGTGCATGATACATCCAAGCAGGAAGTGTATCGCCATAAGCAATGCTACCGCTTAATATCATTGTAAGTATTGCATAGCCACGAAGAGCATCTAAACTTTGATTGCGTTGTTGCATAAAATTAATTTTACAAAATGGGCGACGTTTTACCGCCGCCCAATGTTTGATTATGAAACATGAAAACTATTTTTTACCAATTTGGATTTTGAGTTAATGTTGGAATTTTATCTCTTTCGCCTTGGGGTATTGGGCATAATATATGTTGACCTGGATTAAACGCCCTTAACTCTCTTTTTAAACGCAGTGCTTCAGCATTTGGCCAAGAAATTGGCACATTGTAAATAGCATCAAAAACAGGAGGAGGTGCAGGAAATAATAATTCCAACCCAACACCTGTTGTTAACCTCATACTCGAGTTTGCTTCACCATAGAGTTGAAGTGGCATTACTTTTTGTGCATAAACTCCGTTATCCCATCTACGAAGATCTGCCATGTGTATTCCTTCATTAGCAAATTCTACTGTTTTTTCTCTTCTTATTAATTGACGAAAATCGTTTGTAGATGCAATGACAGTGGCTGATACATTTGGCATACCGGCTCTTGCTCTTACCCTATTAATTATTGGAGCCACTGTTGAAGGAGCATCTCCTTTTTCAAACTTTGCTTCTGCGTTTAACAATAATATTTCTGCAAATCTCATGTATACCCATCCAGTTCTATACAAATTTCCTGCATTACCATTTATGTCTCTATCTTGTACATACTTTCTCCATAAGTTGCCTAAGCCATTTGCACGTGGGCCAAATATACTTGCACTATCTTGGTTTACTGTAGTTGATGGAAACGTAATGGCATTTGTAGTTGTATTATAAGTAGCCATTAACCTATCTTTAAAATTAAAGACCATGCTTGTAAAACCTTGTACAATTACGGTATCTCCAGGTACAATAACCGTTTGAACCATACGAGGATCTCTATTTTTTGTAGGAGTAGCAGGGTTGTATAATGGTGAAGTTGCAATATTTAGCCCATCTCTACACTCAAATAAATCTACTAAAAATTGCGTAGGAAAATGACTAGATTGACCACCTTGGTTACGGGAGCCCTGTACCAGTTGCAAATAATTAAAAGATCCTGCATCTGCATCTCCAAAAGGATAATAAAACATTATCTCTCTGTTTGCATTAGTTGCCTGACCTGCTTTTCTAAATAAATTTTGAAAACTTGGATTCAATCCATACCCACTGTTATTTATAATTTTATCAGATACATCTGCAACATAAGTATATCTCCTCTCCAACATAGCAAGCCTAGCTTGTATACCAAATGCAACACCTTTACTTACTCTACCTGCTTGCGTTGGGTTCCAATCTAATGAGTTAGAAGCTTCTTCAAGATCACCTAATAAAAAATCAATGATAACCGTTTTATTGGTTCGACTAAAATTGTATAACTCGTCATTATTTGCTGGCGGTGCTTTAAAAAATGGAACATCTCCAAAATAAGTAATTAAATGCCAATAAGCCATTGCACGCAATACTTTAGCTTCAGCAACTGCTCTATTATAATCTGCAATAGGCATTACATCTTTTGCCTTAGTCATATAAAAAAGCATATTGTTTGCTCTTTGTACAACTTGATAAAAAGCACCCCATATTTCTGCTATAGTTCCATTTGTAGGATCATAAGCACCTGATGCAATTGTATTAGATAAGTTTCTTTCCATACCTATCTCGGTATACAAATCAAATTTTGCATAATAAGAAGTTGGATTACTGTACCCAGGGCTTACTGTTCTAAATCCTATAGCATTATACACACCCGAAAGTGCTAGTTGTACTTGATCTGCATTGCTATAAAAATCCCTCTGTGTATTATCAGATAATGGCTCTCTGTCGAGATATTTTTTACAAGAAGTAATTCCCAAAGCTATAAACGCTATAAGAAATAATCCGTATGATATTTTATTTTTCATGATGTATATTTTAATAATTTTAATTAGAATCTTAAATTAATTCCTACAGTTGTTGTCTTCATTATTGGATAAAAGTTACCATTGGTATTGCTCACTTCAGGATCAAAACCAGGCTCATAATTTGAGAACGTAAATGGATTTACGGTGTTTACATAAAACCTTAATTGCTGTACTTTTAGTTTTTTCATAAACTTATTGGAAAATGTATAACCCAAACTAATATTCTTTATTCTCATAAAAGATCCGTCACGAAGGAAAAATTGTGATGCAGTATAATTTCCATTACCACCACTATACAATCGCGGATATTTTGCACCTGTGTTTTGAGGTGTCCATCTATCCAATGCAGATTCTAAACCTGAGGCTATCCAGTTACCACCGTTAAATGGTTCAACACCTACACCAGAGATATAATTATCCCTTT
This sequence comes from Ferruginibacter sp., assembly GCA_031377605.1. Classification (GTDB taxonomy): domain Bacteria; phylum Bacteroidota; class Bacteroidia; order Chitinophagales; family Chitinophagaceae; genus Ferruginibacter. Next base: position 13,217 of record JANMFB010000385.1, on the reverse strand, counting down.
TACCTACGCCAAATAAAAATACCGCCAAGTCAAACCCTTTATAATCTGCTTGAAAATTCAAACTGTAATCGTAGCGAGGAAAGTTATTCCCTGTTAAAACCCTGTCTTTTGCATTTAAAGTATCATTACCATCTTGATCAAGGAAATTTACATCGCCCGGCGCTGTGGTTCTTGTAGAGTTATAAGGACTAGTAACTTTATCGCCTATTTGGTAAAGACCATTTGTTAAATAAAGATTATAAGAGCGAACAGGGAAACCTACCCTAGATACTTGATTACCTTGAACGATATCCAAACCTCTTGTATCTAAAACTTTATTTTTTACGTCAGATAAATTTCCTGTTACACTATAGTTAAATTTACCAATATTGTTTTTATAGGTAGCAGAAAACTCCCAACCATTATTTACCATAGAGCCAACATTTGCAGGAATGGTAGTACTTGTACCTGCATAGCCTGCTGCCAAAGGTGCAGGCAAAAGAATAATCATATCGTTAATTTTTTTACGATATACATCAAACGTAATACTCAATTTATTTTTTAATACAGCTAAATCAATACCTAAATTACTTTGTACCGATGTTTCCCAAGAAATATTTTCGTTTGGCAAATTATTTAAAGAAAAACCACGTGTTAGTAAATTATTGAAATAATATGCTGTACCAGAATTTAATTGAGCAACGAAAGGATAGTTACTTCCAACTTCTTGGTTTCCTATGGAACCTCTTGAAATTCTTATTTTAGCATAATTCAAAAATTTTAAATTTTCCATAAATTTTTCTTTTGATATAACCCATCCTGCGGATGCACCTGAGAAAAATTTTGTTTGATTATCTAGTAGCTGACTAAATCTTGAAGACCCATCATATCTACCCGACAGCTCCAATAAATATTTATCGTTAAAACTGTAGTTGAACTTACCAAAAGCACCAGCCAATGAATTATCTGTTGCACTACCAGAAAGTGATGGTTGCAAACTAGAAACTGCAAGATTAAAATAAGGGCGGTAAGGATCAGTTAAACCTGCCCTTGTTCCACTCATAGATTTACTAGTATTATCTAAGCCCTGAAAACCTACTTGTGCTTTAAATCGATGTGCATCTTTTACATTGAAAGAATAATTTGCCGCTGCATAATACTGGTTTGTGTTAACCCTATTATTAGAGTAATTAAGAGAAGAATCGCCTGTTACAGATTGAAACAAATAGCTTCCTGTTATAGGGTTTGGAGCAAAGGTATTGTAAGTTCCTCTTGCTGAATAAGCCTCTGTGTAAGAACTTCTATTTGTGTAGGCTCCTTCTAATACAAAGTTTTTGAAAACTTCTGCAGTAAAACCAAAACGCATAGAAAGTGTTGGAGATTCTGCTTTAAAAATACCCGATGCCTCAGCCTCGCCTACAGGGTTAATTTTATTTGACTGTCCTGCATCGCCATATTGTCCCTCACCAAATTTACCAGGGAAATTTTTTGCCATAGATATTGCACGTTGAATAATATCTGTTGGTGCCATACCACCAGGCTGCGTGTTGGTCGATTTTGTATAAGCAAAATCTGTATTAAATTTAATTTTGCTTGTAATATTAATATCGCCGTTTAAGCGTAAATCATACTTTTTAAAACTATTGTTTACCACCAAGCCTTGTTGGTTCAAGTAAGTACCCGATACCAAAAAACTAGCTTTGTCCGAACCTCCACTTAGTATTAAGTTATGGTTCTGCATCATTCCATTATTCTGAAAAATCAAGTCTTTCCAATCTGTATTAAAAACATTTAAATTATCAGCAGGATTATTTCTATATTGATCAATCGTTGCTTGCGTATAAGGTAAGACTGTTGACCCTGTATTACTAACAGCTTCATTGTTTAGCAAAATATTATCTAAAGCAGATAATGTTTTAGGGAAATTTGTTGGTGTTTGTTTGGTTAAGAAACTATTAAAAGAAATAGATGTTTTACCTGATTGTCCTCTTTTAGTTCTTATCAATATTACGCCATTTGTTGCTCTTACTCCATATACCGCAGTAGATGCAGCATCCTTTAAAATGGTAATACTTTCAATAACATTAGGATCAATATCATTTAAACTTACTCCTTCCACACCATCTGCAATAATTAATGGTGCGGTACTTCCATTAATTGAGCCAATACCTCTAATATTAATTGTACCGCCATCTGCACCAGGCTGCCCACCACCTTGTTGCACTACTACACCCGGGGCAAGTCCTTGCAAAGCCATACTTGTAGAAGCTAGTGGCCTTTGCGTTAATTGACTTCCTGTAATGGTAGTAACCGCTGTGGTGATATTGCCACGTTTCTGCCTACCATAACCCACAACAACTACATCACTTAGTGTATTACTTGATTTTACGAGTGATACAACTCCTGCACCTGCAGAAACTTCTCTACTTTCGTAACCAATGCTAGAAATAACAATTGTTGCTGTTGCATCAGCTTTGATAGAAAAATCTCCATTGCTGTTTGTAACTACAGCATTTCCTTTTTTACCTTTTACAGTAACCGTAGCTCCTTCTACAGGTGCACCAGTACTTGCATCTGTAACTCTTCCTTTTGCATTCTGCGCTTTTGCACCTATAATAGTTGCAAAAAACAGAAGCAGTAATAGTGTAAACTTTTTCATGTTTTTGGTTTTTGTTTTTAGTTAATTAAGCAAGTTTTCGTTTCTGCTTTTTTGTGATTAATCGTTGTTTTTTTATTTGACTTTATTGCCACAGATAACACTGTGAGAATTATTTATTCTTTATTATTTTTAACACTTTGACACTGTTTTTGTTTACGTTTATTTTTTGCCACAGATACAAAGTTTTTTTATGGTTATTTTAGTTTAAAAAAAAATTTCAACAAAATTTTAATCAGTTACAAGATTGATCTCAGTTTAAGTACTTCCCATTTATATCTATCTGTTTTGTTTCAAAAGGGTTTATGGTTGCGTTTAACATGGCGGCTATTTCAAATCTCTTAATCGGTCTTTTAAAATCAAGATTTTGCAGTCCTAGTTTCTGCCATATTCCATTTAAATTATCGTTCATTATTTTTTTATTAGACAGGTTCATAATAACAGAAAAAAAATCTTTTATAGTGAGTGTATCTGATCCAATTTTTTCTGTTACTAATTTGAAAGAATTTAAATCGTTTAAAAAAGTTTTTGCAAGAATTGTAGAGTCAGGGTAAAACCAAGTTTGGTTAGCCCACTTATATGGAATGCCTTTACCTTTTAAAATTCCCGTTGCACCTATTTTTTGTATAGCTTCAAAATTTGGGTCGCTTGGCATTACATCAATATAAGGCATTATATAAGCCTTAGCTTTTAGTAATTCACTTTGAACTTTTCTTACTGCAATATTCCTTGGCTGTTTTTTTTCTTTGATACTTAATGCCGCCAACACACCTACAGCCTGACCTGTAAGCATTACTACAGGTTGTAACCTTGTAGTTCCATTTACCACATTACTTACACTAATATTTTTTTCTGCCGAAATAATACCATTCATTTTTTGTGGTATTAAAACTCCAAGTGGAATATTGTAAGATGGCACCGGATAGAACTCCAAATTTTTTGGAGCTTCCACATTTTTTTGATGGTGATGATCTATGGGATAATCTCCTACTGAAATTCCTGTTCTGTACAATGTATTATTAAACGGTGTAGCTATATCATTTAAATTAAATCTCACCAAACCTTTTAATCGCCTTCCTTCCCTATGATAAGGCATTAGAGCTAGCTTGTCTGCTGTTGGAAATTCATCATCTGCTAAACCAAGATTTTTAAAACCTAATTGTTGTTGTATAAAATATACAAAACGTAAAGTTGTTTGCTTTGCTTTTTCTAATTCTATTAATCTTTCTTTGTTATCTAACGCTACAATATTTAAATAAGTATCATTCCCTTTATTGGGCCAATTGAGCATGTATTTATTGTTGGGTAATTTACCATAATCCAGCATTTTCTTTGCATCTACAGAGGGAACTTTTAAGTTTTTATCTATGTAATAATCAATGCAAGCACCATCAAATTCTTTTGGGTTATAATTTGCAGGCTGAGCTATTGTTTTATTGGCATCTTTACCATAATCTTTTAGAATAGCAACGTAAGTAAGATCTTGTACAATATCATTATTTAAAGGGACGCCCACTTTTTCTCCCGTTTCGGCCGATGCTTCCATACCAATACTAAAAGGAACTTTTGCACTAGCTAATACATCGCCAAGCTCGGTAGCATCGATTGTGATTTTAGCAAAAATGGTAAGTGTTTCATTTTTTTTGTTTGAAAAAACTGCTCCTACAACTTTATTATTTTTTACCAATGCTTTACTAAAATAATATTCATAAAAAATCGTAATATTTTTTTCAGTTGTAGCCATTACTTTAAAAATGCTATCTGCTACATGTGGTTCAAATAAGGTATTGCTAACCCAACCTGTTTCTACTGCTTTTGGGCTGCCGTAAACTTTATACAACTGTTTTCTAAACTCTTGCCATAAGCCTGAAGGGAGTTTATTGTTACCATCTGTAGCGCTTACACCCGCTGCGCTTATCATTCCGCCAAGCCAATTTGTGGGCTCTACTACTACTACACTTGCTCCAAGCCGAGCAGCCTGTATTGCAGCAGCAGTACCACTTGTGCCAGCACCAACAACCAACACATCTTTTACGATGGTTTTTTGCGCAGCTAATTGTGTTGCACTTGTTAGTGTAAGAATAATATATAGTAGCTTTTTATACATTAGTTTTTAATATTCCATTTAATTGCAACAGATTCACTGATTTCATTTTGTAATATTTATTTCAACAATGCCTAGACCTTCTTTTTAAATTTTCAGCCCTTCGACTTTTTAACCCTTCAACAGCCTCCACTATTAAATCTCCTCCAATGTTTTCCATACCTGATACAACGAACGAGGTATATGAAAGCAACCTTTCCATTTTCCACCTTTGGCATCTATTAAAACTTCTCCTCTCCTATTTAAATAACCAAACCACTCTCCGTATTCTTGATCTTTAAAATGTTTCCAAGTATAATTGTGAATTATTTTAAACCATGCTGCGCACTTCTCATTTTTTGTATAAGCATAGCCTTTAGCAAGTGCTACCAAGGCTTCTACATGTACCCACCAAAGTTTTTGATCCCATTCTAACTGCTGTGGGGGATTCCCAAGCACATCCATAAAATAAAATATACCACCATATTCTTTATCCCATCCATATTCAATGGTATCAAGCATAATATTGCATGCTTTTTCTATTAGCAATTCGTCATTTAATCTTTTGCCTAGGTCCATTATGAACCACATAGCTTCTATCGTATGCCCAGGATTTAAAAGCCTTCCTTCAAAACTGTCAGAAAAAGAACCATCTTCGTTTACGTTTTCCAATATCAAACCAATTTCTTCTTGATAAAAAACGTCCATCACTTCATGTATCACCGTTGGTATAAAACTATTCACTCTTTCTGCACCAAGAATATGCTCTAACTCAAGAGAAAGATTACACAAAATCATAGGCAGACTAAAATTTTTCAATGAACGAGTGCCGGGGTATGCTTTACTGTATGATCCTTTCCAATTATGTTGACGTTTTAAAATATTATCGAAAGTATCTACCGCTATTTTTTTGTAGGCATCATTTGGAGATGCTTTATCCAACGCAGCGAAAGCCATTGTAGCAAAACAATCGCTAAAGATGTTGTAAGGTTGTACCAATGGTTTACCATCAGCAGTTAGCGAAAAATACCAATTACCATTTTCGTCTCTACCATACTTTTCCATAAAAGCGGCACCATGTTTTGCCATATCTATCCAAGCTTCGTTTTTTGCTACATTATTATACATGTAACTAAAGCACCAAACTTCTCTACCCTGCAACCACATAAATTTATCTGTATCATACACCTTACCCGCTCTATTAAGGCAAGTGAAGTAACCTCCATTCAATTCATCTTTACTATTAGCCATCCAAAATGGCAAGATATTATCCAACAACTCATTTTTATACAAATTACTATACTCACTAATAGTAGATAATATGGTTGCATCGGGATGTTCAGAAAGCATTTTTAACGTTTAAATGTTAAATAAAAAGTAATTTTTTGATAAATATCGTTAATTTATTTATTAAAAAGCAATACTTACTAAATTATTTTATTTACTAGAAAATAAATTTAGCTTTTTGTAAAAACCATAGTATCTTAAAAAAATATTAACAGAAACCAAAAAATGGCCAACGAGCATAATTTATTTGAAGTATTTAGCGACGAAAACACATCAGGTGTATTGTATAAAAACAAATCCCTCAAAAGGGGAATTATAAACCATTTAGACCAAAATGGCCAAGCTACCATTACCGAACTTGGTAGAGAGCTAAACACAAGTGTACCAAAAATAACAAGTCTAATAAATGAGTTGATAGAAGATGGACTAATAAAAGATAATGGAAAATTTGACTCAACAGGGGGCAGGCGAGCAAGTATTTATGGACTTGTATCCGATGCATGTTTTTTTATTGGGGTAGATGTAAAAAAATATTATGTAAATATTGGTCTCTTAGATTTTAAAAAGCATTTGGTTTCGATAAATGAAAAAATACCTTACAAATTAGAAAACACACCTGAGTCGCTTAAGCAATTATTAGAAATCATAAAAAAATTTATAGCAAACCAAGATATTACAAAAGAAAAAATTCTTTCGCTTGGCATTAATTTAACTGGTAGAATAAATAACACTACTGGATATAGTTACAGTTATTTTCACTTTCACGAAGAGCCTCTATCTGCCATTATTGAAAAGGAAATCGGCATACAAACATTTTTGGAAAACGATAGCAGAGCTATGGCTTATGGAGAGTTTTGCAGTGGCGAAGTTGGCAATGCACGCAATGTACTTTTTGTAAATATTGATTATGGCATTGGTTTAGGAATATTGGTAGATGGAAAATTGTATTACGGCAAGTCGGGCTTTGGTGGGGAGTTTGGTCACGTACCATTTTATGAAAACGAAATACTTTGCCATTGTGGTAAAAAAGGATGTTTAGAAACGGAAGCTTCTGGCCAAGCCTTGCTAAGAAAATTTAAAGAAAAAATAGACCAAGGCCTTACATCATCGGTAATGAATAAGAAGAAAGACACAAGCGAAATAACTTTATTGGATATTATAGAAGCAGCAAATAATGAAGATATTTTATCTATAGAAATGCTAGCAGATATTGGTGAAAAAATAGGCAAAGGTATTGCTATGCTTATAAATATTTTTAATCCTGAATTATTAATACTTGGCGGTACACTTTCTGAAACAGGTGACTACCTTCGCTTTCCAGTTCGTAGTGCATTACACAAATACTCACTTAGTTTGGTAAACAACGATACACAACTAAAAATATCGAAGCTTGGAGAAAAAGCAGGTGTAATGGGAGCTTGTTTGATAGCGAGGAATAAAGTTTTATCTATTTAGTTGAACAATTATGATTTATTACAACTAAAATGGATTTAAATCTTTTTACATTAAAAAACCTTCTTTTTCTTTTTAAAATCCCTCTTCGGTCTACTTGTTCTTTCTTCCACATTGTATGCAGGCTGCTCTCCCAATGCATCGGGTACAGCGCATTTTAGTACATCTTTTTCTATTAATTTTTCAATATCAAAAAACTTACGTTGCTCTTTTTCATTTATTAGTGTGTACGCTGTACCATCTGCTTCTGCACGGGCAGTACGACCAATACGATGTACATAATCTTCTCCATCATGCGGCACATCAAAATTTATTACAAGGTCTATATCATCAATATCAATGCCACGGCTCATCAAATCGGTTGCCACAAGTACAGTAAGCCTACCACTTCTAAATTCAATAAGTGTGTTTTCCCTTTCAGTTTGGTCTAAATCACTGTGTATTTCTCCTGCATTTATTTTACTTCGCTTAAGGTCTTTTGTAAGTTGTTTTACGCTCAATTTGCTGCTGCAAAAAACAACTACTTTTTTAAAATCTTTTGCTTTGTCGGTGAGCAAATGAACAATCAGCGGAATTTTTTGGGTATCGTAAACCACAAAAGCATATTGCTTTATTTTCTCCGGTGGCTTACTCATAGAGATACTCACTTCCACAGGATTGTGCAAAATATTTTTTGCTAGCGTTTTTATTTTTGGTGGCATAGTTGCAGAGAACAACAAATTCTGGCGCTTCTTTGGTAGGTGTTCAATAATAAAATCAATGTCATCATAAAAACCCATATCCAACATTCTATCAGCCTCGTCTAATACCAAGTATTGTAAGTTATCTAATTTTACATAACCCATTTTTATATGGCTCATCATTTTACCAGGCGTACAAACTACAATATCTGCACCCATACTCAATGCTTTTTTTTCTTGCACAAAAGCATTACCATCTCCACCACCATAAATAGGTATAGAACTTATAGACGTGAAATAACTCAAACCTTCTAAGTGTTGCGCTATTTGTATAGCAAGTTCTCTTGTTGGTACAATAATTAAAGCAGTAATACTTTCAGGATCGTGCGGTACGGCAAGCAATCTATTCAACAGCGGTAATAAAAACGCAGCAGTTTTTCCAGTGCCGGTTTGTGCAAATGCAATCACATCTTTACCTTCTAATATGTGTGGTATTACTTGTGCCTGTACAGGCGTTGCAGTTTCGTAGTTAGATGCTTCTATGCCTTCTTGGAGGCGAGCATCAAAATTAAATTCAGAAAATTTCAAAAGTTTATTTTTTTGCAAAGGTAAGAGTTCCTGAAGTGTATAACTCATAGGCTGTTATTTTTGGAGCATGAGCTGCAAACTCTTTATCAACATTAGTTTCCCGCTATCCGTTTCTCCCGTTGCTTTTAGCTAAAAGGATTCACTCCTATCGGGGCTAGGCTCATCATTTTATCTTTATTCATCTTTTATGGGCTTTTTATGAAAAGGAAAAATATTAACATTTACCACGGCTTTTGCTTAGGTTCGGACCTCTCGAAACATTCATTTAGATAAAAGTTTCACAATCATACTTTAATAAAAGTATAATATCTCTACCAATGCGTAACGTTACAAAAAGTATTGAGATTAAAATAAGACTTAATGCTAACCTTAGCGAACGTTTCGTAACGAGGTAGTGGGCGATACTATTTCAAGCGGTATTGCATTTTAATAATATCTAAAGCTTCCTGCCCTTTTTTATTCAAAAAAATCAGTCTTTTTTGCAAACCAATAAGATTAACCCTCCAAAAAAACCTATTTGCATAAGCTTCGTTTAATAACTTACTCCCTGTGGCTGTAATTGGTATGGGTTGAGCGCTTTGATTTTTAATTTCTATTAAATTAAATATTTGACTAAAAAGGGTGTTGTTAGATGCAATAGTGTTCATGTTAGTTTGAGTAATAGATAGCAAACGTACTGCTTGGTCGTATTCCATTATTTGATCTGAAGCAGCTTTTTTTCGAATAATCCTTAATGCACCACTACTTTTTAATTGTTGAATAGTTCTATCATTTTGAACAAAATCAGGAAAGCCTATAGTTGATAGCCACATTTTATATGCTTTATTGGAATTGTTCTGAATATCTTTTGATGCTATTTCTTGCAATAAACTGTCTGTTAAAACTATTCTACTATCAATTTCAACTAACAACTTTTCTGTTTGCGAAATATCTGCACCAATATCTATAACAATTGACTGAATATATTCTTTTTCACGGTGATTTTCTATCATTACTTCCAATCTCCATTCTGCAATAAAGCCACAAAAAACTGCAAAAAATAGCATTAGAAATTCCCAAGTGTAAGATTTCCACGTTTTTTTTCCTTCGTGATGCCCGTGATGGTGTACCTCCATTTTTTATTTCCTTTAATTTACTTTTAAAAATTGCATTCCTCAATTCAGAGGGTATAAATCTTTTATCTTTTACCCCTTCATCGCCAACCAAGCCATCATCCCCATACCTTGTTCAATAGCATCTTCATCTACATTAAAAGTTGGCGTATGTACACCAATGGTAATTCCTTGTTTTGTATTGCCTGCCCCCAATCTAAAAAAACAAGCGGGAATTAAGTGAGAGTAATAAGCAAAATCTTCTGCGCCCATGCGCAACTCAGTTTCGGTAACATTTTCTGCACCTGCAAATTGTTCTGCCAATATTCTTGATGATGCACTTAACGCTTCATCATTTTTTACAAATGGATAACCCACATCAATTTTCACTTCTGCTTCTGCACCCATAGCTTTTACCAATAATTCCGTTTGGGTTTTAATGAGCTCATGTGCTTTGTAACGCCACGCTTCGCTCATTGCTCTAAAGGTGCCCATTAATTTTACTTCGCTCGGTATTACATTGGTGGTGTTACCTCCTTGTATAGATGTTATAGAGAGTACTGTGGGGTTAAATGGACTGTTATTTCTACTAACAATTTGCTGTAAGCTTACTACCAATTGCGATGCTATTAAAATAGTATCTGCCGTTAAATGAGGAGCAGCTGCATGTCCACCTTTTGATTTTATAGAAATATATATTTCATCGGTGCTTGCCATTACCATTCCGCCTCTAAAACTAAACTGCCCTACTTGCAAAATATTATGCACGTGCAATGCAAATATTTTTTGTGGTGTTGGGTTTTCAAGCACTCCTTCTTTTATCATAATGCTTGCACCACCAGGGTTTTTTTCTTCTCCTGGTTGAAAAATTAATTTCACTGTTCCCGTCCACTCTTCTCTTGTTTCATTTAATATTTTTGCTGCACCAAGCAAACAGGTTGTATGCACATCATGACCACAAGCGTGCATTACTCCGGTATTCTTAGATTTATATTCAACATTATTTTCTTCTGTAATCGGCAGTGCATCTATATCTGCACGTAGGGCAACAATTCTTTCACCTGCATTTGTTCCCTTTATTAATGCTACAACGCCAGTTGTTGCCATTACAACAAATGGTATTCCCCATTCTGTAAGCTTGGATTGAATAAAAGCAGATGTTTCAAATTCTACATAGCTCAATTCCGGATTGGCATGTATTGTTCTTCTTATAGAAATAAATTCTTCTTTATATTGAGAAGCTAGCAGTTTTATTTTTTCTATCACAAACAGTTATTTAGGTATAAATGATATTTAATTTTTTAATTTAACTGTCTCTTTCTTTTCATCATTTTCATTCGTTTTTTCTATTTTCATTTCTACAGTATCAGGTACAATGTAAATATTATTTGTAACAAGTTTCATAGCCATTATTCTTTTGCGTGCCTGCTCTGCTTGTGGCCTAGATAGAAAATTACCAAACTTTAATTTTGTATTGGGCATCTGAAAGGTCATGTAAACTTTTTGGTCAGGGAAAGTTTGCATTAATTGACCACGCACTTTCATTACCATATCTCTATCGCTACTACTTATAATAATTAGCCTGTAACCGCTTGTAAGTACAATGCCTGTACTACTTGTTTTGGTTACTTCTGTGTTTCCTATCCTAATTTTATTGGAAGCTAGTCTTGCAAGTTCTTCATTTCTTTCCACCATTTTCTTTTCAAGTAAATCAATTCTTGCATCTTTGATAATTATTGAAGTACCACCATCTGTTGTATCTACAAGCGTCTGGGCTTTTACAGTTATGCAAAAAACGCAAACAACTATTGCTAAAAAAAACTTCTTCATGGTGAGGGTTATTTGTTATTTTTTAAAACTTTTTTTAGACTTCACTTAAAATTGCAACGCTACTGCTACATCCAATCCTATCTGCACCTGCTTCTATTAATTCTTTTGCAAAGGCGTACGTTTTTATTCCTCCACTTGCTTTTATTTTTACTGCGTCGGCCAAATGCTTACGCATCAATTTTACCGCATGCACACTTGCACCTTTCTCTGCATAACCAGTAGAAGTTTTTAAAAAATCTACTCCAGCAATCCCATACAAATCGCAACACTTTATGATTTCATCATCAGTCAAAATACCACTCTCTATAATTATTTTAATTACTTTTTGTTTTCCTTTAATAATAGGCAAAACTGTATTTAACTCATTAGCTAAAAATTGCCAATCATTGTTTTTTATGGCGGAAATATTGATAACCATATCTATTTCATCTGCTCCATCTACAATTGCTAAAACTATTTCTGCCAACTTTGCTTCTACTGCGCTATATCCAAAAGGGAACCCAATAACAGTAGCAATTTTTACGCCACTATTTCCACATTGCTCTTTAGCCTTTTTTACGAACAAAGGTGGCACACAAACCGCCACAAATTTATATTTTATGGCTTCTGCACAAATCTTTTCTACATCTGCACTAAGTGTGGTAGGTTTCAAAACTGTATGATCTATGTAAGAAGCTATGTCCATAGGGCAAAAGTAACAAAACAGATTGAAGCTAAGAAAGATAGTCTTTAAATTAATACAATTCAAGTAGAAAGATTCACCGTTCTTTTGTTAAATTACAGTTTGCTTTATTAACTAATTACCAAAACAATATGAATTTATTTAAAAGACTATTATTTAACGTTGCGTTTGCAACGTGTTTCTTAGGCGGTTATGCGCAAGAAACAGGAACCGTAAATGGTGTTGCCGATATTAGAACTGGCAGCTATGCTTTCACAAACGCTACAATAGTGAAAGATGCTCAAACAACATTGACCAATGCAACACTCCTCATCAAAAAAGGCCTTGTAGTTGCTGTAACTACAGATGGAAAAATTCCCGCAGATGCAGTCGTAATAGACTGCTCGGGCAAATACATTTACCCTTCTTTCATAGACATTTACAGTGATTATGGTATAACTGCACCACAAAGGCAAGGCAGAGGATTTGACTATTATGCCCCACCGCAATTTAACTCCAACACAAAAGGTGCTTTTGGTTGGAACCAAGCGATAAAAAGCGAGACAAATGCTTCAACTATTTTTGCTGCAGATGATTCAAAAGCAAAAAGCCTGCGGGATATTGGTTTTGGTGTTGTACTTACACATCAAAAAGATGGTATCGCTAGAGGTACTGGTGCGGTTGTAGATTTATCTGACAGGAAAGAAAATCTTGCCATGATAAAAGACAAAGCAGCTGCGTTTTATTCTTTTAACAAAGGTTCTTCTGCTCAAAGTTATCCCAGTAGTTTAATGGGCTCCATCGCCTTACTCCGACAAAGTTATTTAGATGCACAATGGTATAAAAACAAACCAGCAACAGAAGGTACAAACCTTAGTTTGCAAGCATGGAACAATAACCAATCGCTTCC
>JANMFB010000381.1:0-34809 GCA_031377605.1 Ferruginibacter sp. | reverse complement strand
CATACTTACTTTGCAAGACAGGGTAGCTCGTTTGAAAATACCAGCTTCGCAAATCTCTCCATCTTGGAGAAATAATAGTGTAGCTGTACTCAATAATACAACCCTCTTTTAAATTAGGAAAAGTGAATTTTTCGATAATATAGTTCTTTGTTACTTTATCCTTAAACAGTGATTGCTTATCTAGCTTTACTTTGTTTACAACACCGTTTTCTATTGTGTATGTAGAAGCTTCAATTTTATCTAATACTTCTTGGGTCTTTTCTCCTTTGTATAACGGAATTTGTATGGTTGCAAGATCAAAAGCATTTTTATTAAGTAAATGGATACGCTTGTGGTACCTGTACTCTATGTTGAACCACCCATCATTGTTTGGCTCATAATTTGCACTGCCTCCATCATACAAAATTACCGCCTGTGCACTGCTATCTATGGTATAAATTTTTGTTTCAAAATCTTTTGCTGCAACATCCCCAAATTTAATCTTTCTCTCTTGAGCGTTAACATTATTTGATAATAAAAATATGCTAAAAAGTAACGTTAAACTTTGTAATTTCATGGGCTATTTTTTAAAACAAATATAGCAGTATATAATGAAAACAGCTTATTTAACAATTAAATAATCTATACTTTAAACAATTGCTTCCTGCTTTGCAAACTGCATATTATGCAATTGAAAGTAGTACCCACGCTTTGCCATCAACTCCGCATGAGTTCCCATTTCTTTTACTTCACCAGCATCCAGTACTAAAATTTTATTTGCTTTTCGGATAGTGCTAAGCCTATGCGCAATTACGATAGATGTACGACCTGCAATTAATTTTTCCGTTGCTTGCTGTATTAGCATTTCACTTTCTGTATCAATAGAAGAAGAGGCTTCATCTAAAATAAGTATAGAGGGATTGTATAGTAACGCTCTTGCAAATGAAAGTAATTGGCGTTGACCCAAAGACAATGTAGCGCCTCGTTCCATCACATTGTAATCGTAACCGCCAGGTAGCCGTTCTATAAAATCATGCATGCCAATAAGTTTGCAAGCTTCTATGGCAGCTTCTTTGGAAATATTTGTATTGCGAAGTGTTACATTATCCAATACGCTTCCACTAAATAAAAACACATCTTGTAATACTATACCAATTTTGCTGCGCAAAAAATCCAGATCATATGCTTCAATATTTTTACTATCTATTTGGATAACCCCTTTTTGTATATGATATAATCGGTTTATCAAACTAATGATAGATGTTTTGCCACTACCTGTATGGCCTACAATGGCAAGCGTTTCACCAGCATTTATATGGAAATTAATATTTTTTAATACATATCGCTCTTCTATGTATGCAAACCAAACATCTTCGAATGTTAGGTTACCTTCTATTTTTGTAGGAATAAAATTACCCTCCCGTTCTGCTACATCTTCATTATCTAACACTGCAAATACCCTTTCACTTGCAATAACACCCATTTGAAGTACATTAAATTTATCTGCGATAACCCTCAGAGGCCTGAACAATAAATTTAAACAAAGCATAAATGAAGTAATGATACCGCCAGCTTCTTTGGCTTTGTCCATAGAAATGCCTGCTTGCATACCTGCCCACCAAACAAGCAAACCAATAGATATGGCACTTACCAATTCTACTACAGGAAAGAAAATAGAATAGGCAAGGATGGAACGGATATGCGCTTTGCGATGCTCTTCATTTATTGTAGAAAATTTTTGATGTTCTCTTTCTTCAGATGCAAATGCTTGCACTATGCCCATACCTGTGATATGTTCTTGCACAAAAGCATTTAATGCTGCTACAGCATTTCTTACTTTTACAAAAGATTTGTTTACACTTTCTTTAAAAAAATAAGTAGCTACAATTAAAAAAGGAAAAGGTAAGAGACAAATGAGTGTGAGCTTTGCATCTACATACAACATATATGTAAGCACAGAAATAATGGAAAGCATATCTGCAATAATGGGGATTAATCCATCACTAAAAATATCGTTTACAGATTCTATATCATTTATGGTTCTCGTAGTAAGTGTACCAATGGGTGTTTTATCAAACTGAGATAAGTTGAGGTGTACTATTTTGTTGTAAGTACTAATGCGTAAATCTTTTACTACACTTTGCCCAAGCGATGCGGTAGTGAAAGTGAATATAAATCTGCAAAATGTTTCTATGAGTAACAATACAATTTGTATTATGGTAATCTCAATAATAAAACCGCCAGGTCCTCTCATAAAAGTGCCCAGTGTGCCGCCTGCCATTCCTTTATTAATCGTAAGCTGAATAAGTAAAGGACGAATAGGTGCTATTACAGCTAAAAAAATTGCCAAAAAAATGGATAGATAAAATTTCTTTTTATAAGGAGCAGCAAAGGCAAACACTCTTTTGAGTACAGATATTTTTAATTTCTTTTTTGGCGCCGACATTGCTGCAAAGTTATTTTATAAGTTGAACTAAAAAAAGCTTCAAATATTATATTTATTAGGTAACTAGGAAAAATTATAAGAAACCATTTGGTGAATAAAAATTGCTAAGAAATAAAGTTCATCCTTACTTATAAATATCATTCAATACAAAAGCTAGGTGTAATCCACCTTTTAGTAATGCTTCATTCATTGGCGCTACAAATTTAAAATTGTACGCAAAATCTAATCTCGAATCTGCTTGTGTTCCTGCATATACTTTTTCTGCAAATTTGTAAGAGTCCCAAATCCAGTCCGACAGTGTAAATTTTTGCCAGGCCAATCTTTGTGCCAGTGTTGTATGATTGATGGTATTTGCATATTCTGTATAACTTAACTGTTGAAAATTTACCAGTTTTTCATCCCATACCTGGTGTAAGTTTGACTCTTCGCTAAACCACTTTACTTTAATGGCATTTCCCCCTCTGTCTTCTTCTCTACCCACATGTAAAGGTTGGTGCAAGTCGCCAATAATGTGTATAAGCAAACGGATGTAGAGTTGCTTTGTCTCTTGTGGCATTAACTTATTTTTCTTCAGCTCATTTATAATAAAATTGGTTTTTGTAAATGCGTCAGTTGAAGTATCTGCCGCTAGAAAAAGCTTTACAGAATCTTCTGTAAGTCCACCTCTAAGGTTTACATAATGCCAAGGAGAAAGGTATTTATATTTTGGGTCACTCTTTATAAAATCGGGCCAGTTGCTAGCTATAGCTACACTTTCAAAACCCAATATTTTTTCTAATTCTACTTTTGTTTTCTTATTTAGATAAGAATCTGCAATTTGTCCTACTATGCGATGACCAATAACTCCCCAAGCGCTACTAGTAAAAGGTATATATAGTAGAAATCCTAGAACTATTGCTTTTTGTATAATCTTCATAAAATAATTTTGTAGGCAAATGTATGATTATTGTTTAGAATGATTTTATTAGAGACAAGAATTGTATATCAACAGGTGAAATGATTCTATACAGAAATCTGCTAGAAAAGTATTTCATGTTTTTTCATACTTTATTATTTTCTTTGCATCAAATTATTTTTAATGAAAGTTGCAGTAGTAGGTGCTACAGGTTTAGTAGGCACAAAAATGTTACAAGTATTGGCAGAAAGAAATTTCCCTGTTACAGAATTAATTCCTGTGGCATCGGAGCGTTCTGTAGGAAAAGAAATAACATACAATGGCAAACAGTTTACTATTGTAAGTATGCAAGATGCTATTGCCGCAAAACCTGCTGTGGCTATTTTTTCTGCAGGTGGAGATACATCTAAAGAATGGGCGCCAAAATTTGCAGAAGCAGGCATTACTGTTATAGATAATTCAAGTGCTTGGCGCATGGACACAACAAAAAAATTAGTAGTGCCGGAAGTGAATGGAAATGCTCTCACAAGCAACGATAAAATAATTGCTAATCCAAACTGCTCTACTATACAAATGGTGGTAGTATTGAAACCACTGCATGATAAATATAAAATAAAAAGAGTGGTTGTAAGTACTTACCAAAGTGTAACTGGTACTGGTGTAAAAGCTGTAGCACAATTAATGAATGAGCGCAAAGGTATTGTAGGAGAAATGGCTTATAAATATCCTATTGATATGAATGCGATTCCGCATATAGATTCTTTTTTGGAAAATGGGTACACCAAAGAAGAAATGAAAATGGTAAATGAAACCAAAAAAATAATGGGCGATGATTCTATAAAAGTAACTGCTACTTGTGTACGTATACCAACTGTAGGTGGGCACAGCGAGAGTGTAAACATAGAATTTGAAAACGATTTTGACTTACAAGAAGTAAAAAATATTTTAAGCAACGCTCCCGGGTTAGTTTTAAAAAATGATGATGAAAATTTTATTTATCCTATGCCACTTACCGCACATGATAAAGATGATACTTTTGTTGGGCGCATACGTAGAGATGAAACACAAGCCAACACCTTAAACTGCTGGATTGTAAGCGATAACTTACGTAAAGGCGCAGCAACAAATGCGGTACAAATAGCGGAGGAGTTGATTAATAAAGGGTTGTTATAAAGTTTAATTTTTGGAATAAATAAGTTCCATACTATAAAAAAATGAAGATTTTTTCGTAAATTCATGTATGGATAATTGCCCAGAATTAAAGGTGCTTATACGAAAAAATGCCGCTCTATTTTGGTATACAAAAGACAGTGAAAAAGAAAACCTACCCATTGAAGTGGTACTCGAATTTTTTATAAACTATGGTTCTTCAGAAGCTATAAAAGAATTATTTGCAATAATAGGTATTAATGAAGCCGCAAAAATATTTCGCAAGCAAATAAAAGTTTGGGGAGCTAGAAGCAATTACATTCCTGTATTTCAGAACTATTTCACTTTATATTTTCAGAAATATGCATCTTAATATCCTAAATGGTAATCAAAAAACCCTTTTGCCTTTTCTCTCTAAATTTAAACGAGAATTTTACATGGCAGGAGGTACAGCAATCGCCTTGCATATTGGTCACAGATTATCTATTGATTTTGATTTGTTTAAAGTTGGAAAAATTCATCCAAGAAAAATTTTGACAAAGTTTGAAGACTCTAATGAAAAATATTTAATAACCTTAAACCTAGATAATCAACTTAATCTTATTTGTAGAGAAGTAAAATTCACTTTTTTTTCTTACGATTTCTTAATTGAACATCCAATCAAAATTGAAAATGCTATTAATATTCCTTCATTGCTAGATCTGTCTGCAATGAAAGCGTATGCGCTCGGAAGAAGGGCAAAATGGAAAGATTATGTTGATTTATATTTTTTAATTAAATATCATTATTCTATAAAACAAATTAGTGAAAAAGCCTCGCAGGTATATGGAGATTTATTTAGTGAAAAACTATTTCGCGGGCAACTGAATTACTTTAAAGGAATTAACTACGATGAGCAAGTACAATACATGCCCAACTTTGAAGTAGATGAAAATGTGATTAAAGATTTTTTAATTGATGCGGCTTTAACAGGTTTTTGATATCTTGTATGTCATGTGAGCTTAAAAAAATCTAATTCCAAACAATTCTTTTTGTAGAAGCACTTAATATGGTACCATCAGTAAACTGTAGGCCTATTTTAAACGAGTGTGCTTTGTTATTTAAAGGTTTGGTAGTAATAACAAACTGCTCCCAATCAAGTTTCCTGCTATTATTGTTCACTAAATTTTTTAATGAATCTATGGTAACAAAAAAGTTGTTTCCAAGGTTTACTTTAAATAAATTATTAAGGGTTGTATTTGAAGTAATACTATTGTAAACACTATCACTAGTAATGTTTATAGACTGAATTTTTGTTTTTATGCCTTCATTTCCACAAATATTTCCACCACACTTCAGTGCAAAACTCTGATTCATTAAAAAGGAAACAGGATTATTTTTGGTCTTAGCGCAATCTCTTATGAACCCATAATTCAAATAAATAGAGTCAACCATTGTAACTGCTCCTGTATCTATAACTGCTTTGCCCGAACCATATGCAGATGCCCCTATTCCTAATATTTTATAAAAAGGAAAAACCTCTGCTTTTGGGCAACAGCCAATATAAATAACTGTTGATAAAACAAAAAGAACAGGTAAAATAATGATTTTTTTATACCGCATAAATTAAGATTATCGTAATAAAATTTGAAAACTTATAACTTGCAAAGCTCACCTACCCTATCGTCCAAGTTTCTCTCCCCTTCAATAATTTATCCAAATCTCCTTTGCCTGTTTTTGCAAGCGCTTCTTCTATTTGCATAGCCATTACATCTTCGTAACAAGCT
Source organism: Ferruginibacter sp. (assembly GCA_031377605.1). GTDB lineage: Bacteria > Bacteroidota > Bacteroidia > Chitinophagales > Chitinophagaceae > Ferruginibacter. The sequence continues at coordinate 28,574 of JANMFB010000381.1, read as the reverse complement.
CTATCCGTTTGGTAAAACACCCCGAATGGTCTTGGTAAATGCCCTTGCAATGCAGGGTCATCAAACATTCTAATAAGTATTTGTGCTTTGTAAAAATCATTTTCATCGTGTATCCACAAATCATCGTGGCTTGCACCTTCTTCCAAGTTTACAATTACTGGTTTAAAGCCGTCTAACTTTATACCTTTATTTTGTGTAGCACCAAATACAAGAGGCTTGCCTTGTTCCAAAAACAAAGCCTGCTCTGGCTTACTACTTTTTTCTGTAAAAATTTCGAAAGCACCATCGTTAAATATATTACAGTTCTGATAAATTTCTAAAAAAGATGAACCTTTGTGTGCTTGAGCCCTTAGTAACATTGCTTGCAAATGTTTTGGGTCTCTATCCATCGTACGGGCTATAAAAGTTGCATCTGCTCCCATTGCCAAAGCAAGGGGATTAAACGGATGGTCTATACTTCCCATTGGTGTACTTTTTGTTACTTTATGCTCTTCAGATGTAGGAGAGTATTGTCCTTTAGTAAGTCCGTAAATTTGATTATTGAACAATAAAATATTTACATCAAAATTTCTGCGTAGCAAATGAATGGTATGGTTACCACCTATACTTAATGAATCTCCATCCCCTGTTACAATCCAAACACTAAGCTCTGGTCTAGACGCCTTAAGGCCACTTGCTACTGCTGTAGCACGACCGTGGATGCTGTGCATACCATAAGTGTTCATATAATAGGGAAACCTACTGCTACAACCAATTCCACTTATGATTACAATATTTTCTTTAGGAATACCAAGTGTAGGCATTACTTTTTGCACTTGCGCAAGAATAGAGTAATCTCCACAACCTGGACACCAGCGAACCTCTTGGTCTGTTGTAAAGTCTTTGGCTGTAAGTGCTGGTTTTTCTGTAGTAAGTGTATCTGACATGGTTAAGAATTGAATATGCAAAATTACTGAAATAATAAACGCCAAATAATAAAAAAAGCCCGAAATTAATCGGGCTAAAATGCTGTAATAAATCTTTAATTCTGATAAGCCAATTCAATACCAACACCCTACACGTCTATCTTAGCATACTTAGCATGGGTTTCAATAAACTCTCTACGTGGAGGTACTTCATCTCCCATAAGCATAGTAAATACGCTATCTGCATTGGGTAAACTATCAATTGTCACTTGCTTAAGTGTTCGAGTAATAGGGTTCATGGTTGTTTCCCATAACTGATCTGCGTTCATCTCTCCCAAACCTTTATATCGTTGTATGTTCACGCTATCTTCTTTACCACCACTAATTCTTAGAGATATTTCTTTCCTTTCGCTTTCGTTCCAAGCATATTCTTGCTCTTTACCTTTTTTTACTAAGTACAAAGGCGGCTGTGCTATGTAAACATAACCTTGCTCTACCAATTCCTTCATGTATCGGAAAATAAAAGTAAGTATCAATGTGGCAATATGACTACCATCCACATCAGCATCCGTCATGATAATAAGCTTGTGGTAGCGAATTTTAGTAATGTCCAATGCCTTTGCATCTTCCGCTGTTCCTATTTTTACACCTAGCGCTGTAAACATATTTCTTATCTCCTCATTGTCGTATATTTTATGCTCCATTGCTTTTTCCACATTAAGGATTTTACCTCTTAATGGCAGTATTGCTTGAAAACTTCTATCCCTACCTTGCTTGGCAGTACCACCTGCGGAATCTCCTTCTACGAGAAACAACTCACATTTTCCTGGATCTTTATCAGAACAATCGGCCAATTTACCGGGCAAACCACCACCTACCAGTACACTTTTACGTTGTACCATGTCTCTTGCACGCTTAGCAGCGGCACGGGCTTGTGCCGCAAGAATTACTTTTTGTATAATTGTCTTAGCATCCTTTGGGTTTTCTTCTAAATAGTTTTCTAGTACCCTACTCAAGGTAGAATCTACTATACCACTTACCTCATTGTTACCAAGTTTGCTTTTTGTTTGTCCTTCAAACTGTGGCTCAGGGACTTTTACAGATATAATGGCGGAAATGCCTTCTCTGAAATCATCTCCTTCAATGGCAACTTTTGCTTTTTCAAACATGCCATTTTTTTCACCATAAGATTTAAAAACACGGGTTATGCTTCTACGAAAACCAGCAACGTGTGTACCCCCCTCAATGGTATTGATATTGTTTACATAACTAAACAAATGCTCGGAGTATCCTGCATTGTAGGTCATAGCTACTTCTACCATTACATTGTTTTTTTCATCGTATCCATCGCAATGAATCACGATTGGTATAAGTGGACTACGTCCTGCCTTTTTATCTAAATATTCTACAAACTCTACAATACCACCCTCGCTGTAAAATGTTTGAGAATGTATTTTTCCTTCCTCGTCTTTCTCTCTTAAATCGTTTAGAACAATGGTGATTTTTTTATTTAAGAAAGCCAACTCTCTTATTCTAGCTTCTAGTATTTCTCTTTTGTAAACAGTAGTATTGAAAATAGTGGCATCTGGCCAAAAATGAACCCTTGTACCGGTCTGTGTGCTGGTTCCTATTTCTCTAACGGTGTATTGTGGTAAACCAATGCAATATTCTTGTTCAAATTTTTTGCTTTCACGGTCTACGGTTACAATGAGCTTTGTACTAAGTGCATTTACACAACTTACACCCACACCATGTAAACCTCCAGATACTTTGTAGGTGTCTTTATCAAACTTACCGCCGGCATGTAAAACCGTCATTACAATCTCTAATGCAGATTTATTTTCTTTTGTATTGATACCTGTTGGGATACCACGACCATCATCTTGTACAGATATAGAGTTGTCTTCGTGTATGGTAACTTCTATATTTTTACAATGACCTGCAAGTGCCTCATCTATGGAATTGTCTACAACTTCGTATACCAAGTGATGAAGACCTTTTTCGCCTGTGTCACCTATGTACATGGATGGCCGTAAACGAACCGCCTCTAAACCCTCTAAAACTGTTATATTATCTGCGCCGTAATTATCTTTTTTGATGGCTTCTAGTACTTCATTTTCTGTGCTCATATATAGTAAAAATCTTTAAAAATCGAATCTGAGCGAAATTACGAAAAGCAAAGGGTTTTAACTAACAAAAAACAGTCTATTTTTAATCATTTACCCACATAATTTAAAGAAAAACCAATGTTGAAAATCGTAAATATTTTACGCTAGTTTTTATGTAGCTTGAAAGAGTATATTTGCATCAATTTTTAACATCTACATGAGAGTTTATCCGTTGCTTATTTTATTATTTTCTGTATTTTTCTCTAATGGGCAAAATGCTAATTTTTCTGTGAAGAAAATAAATCTTCCATCGGAAATATCCTACTTCGACAATCAGTTTTCTGGCTTGTACATAAACGGAGAAAATCTATTATTAATGTCCGAGAGTAGGCTGCAAGACAATGCTGAACCAAAGGTATATGCATTAAAACTCCAGGATATAGAACATAACATTTCAGACTCTAATTTTGTTTTACCATATAAAAAATACCCAATCATAAACCTAGATTTGCTTCGAGAAAAAATGGCAGATAAGGGGGATGAATATGAAGGACTCGAGGCTATTACTATAGTTGACAATTTTGTTTACTTATCAGTAGAAACTGCAACGCCTTCTAATAATTGTTATTTATTGCGTGGAGTATTTAAAGATTCTATTATAGAAATGGATAAATTTTTTATGCTTCCTACACCAAAGCCATACGACGCAAATGGCAAACACATATACAATGCAGGTTATGAAGCTATCACTTATGTAGATGATATTATTTTCAACATTTTTGAATACAATTCCTTTATCAACGATAATAATTTTGCTATAGGTATTACTCCTATTTCCAATAGAGATGTATTTTACCAGAAGAACGTTTTTAAAGAACTGCCTTTCCGTATCACAGACATTACCAAAACAAGTAAAAATGAATTTACAGCATTAAATTACTTTTTTAAAGGAGGCGGAGAAGACTCGGTTTATCGTGTTTCATTAAATGATGTAGCGAATGATGCATTGATAAGAGATGAAAAAGGATATAAAAGTTATTGCAGACTTATCTCCGTTAAATATAAAAAATCTGTATTCTCATGGAAACCACTTTGGGAGTTTCCTGCAGCGTATATGAGTTATAACTGGGAAGGAATAGCTTCCTATAAAGAGGGGTATTTCATTATTAATGATAAATACACGGCAGCAAAGCCATACAGCTCAGTGCTTTTATACTTATCTAAAGCAGATTAATTAATGTTTGAACATTATATTTGTTAAAATTCGTTCATGTATTCATTTCTTAAGTAAATTTGCAAAAGAAATGAACCCAGTTCCACAAGACATATTAACCTTAGCACAAAAACAACCGTTACTTTATAACGAGCTAGAAGTTTTATACCAAACAGAGCGAAATGTACCTGGTTCTGTAAACTATTCTATAAAGCGTTACAAAAGATTATCACAATGGTCTGTAGATGATATGGGCTTATTGGAATACGATTATACAATAAATGAGCAGGAAGGCAACATGCTTCATCTTAAGTTTTGCTTGAGTGGTAATGTATATTGTAAACAAAAACAAACTGAGTGTGATTTTTGCAAACTAAATACTACTGCAAGCTGTACGGATAGAGTAGATAGTATTGATGTATTGAGTTTCAGCTTCTCACCATCTTATTTACAACAGTTTGCAAAGGCAAATAAAAGTCCGCAAACCTTTAGCGATTCTATTCTTTCGTTTTCGCACAAAGCCTATTTTAGCAAAACGGTACCCATGTGTGGCAAAATAAGAACTGCTATAGAAGCGCTACTCAATCATACTTACACAGATACTTCTGCAAATATTTTTTTAAATGCGCAAATGCAAATTTTACTTTTGTATAGTACTGATTGTATGGTTGGCGAAAAAGAGGAAACTACATTTGCATGTAAATTCTTAGCAAATGAAGCAGATAGAGAAAAAATAATAAATGCAAGGAAAATCCTATTAGAGCATATTGGTGAACCAATAACCATTAAAGCTCTTAGCAGAAAAGTTGCCATAAATGAATGTTATCTTAAAAAGGGATTCAAAGAGATTTTTGGCACTACTATTTTTGATTTTTATCAAAGCCAGAGAATGGAGCATGCAAAATATTTATTGTATGAAAAAGGCTTAAGCGTAACGGAAGTTTCGCACTTGCTAGGGTATTCATCCATTTCACATTTTAGTACCGCTTTTAAAAAGCAGACAGGCATTAAGCCTTGTGAGTTGCTGGTACACACATAAAACAATACTTACTCCCTTTTATTTTAATTGATCGAAACGTCTTCCCCCGGAGGCGTTTCCTTATTGGTAAATAAGGCCTTGCCCGGATAATATTTGCTCAATTAATTCCTACCAAACCACCAAAAAATAAACGGGAGCACTTATGCCCCCGTTTTCCTAATAAAACCTAAAACCAGCTTTTTTAAATCAGTAACTTTCTTAAATGAATGGAACGAATACTATGCCAGGCCTTTATTTTGTGAATAACTTTTGTCGAAAAATGTTGTCTCACACGTCGCCTCTTTGCTCCTCCATGGTTCAAATCCTTTGTGTACCTTTGCAGCCTTAAAATAAAACGATAACAGAATGAGTGCTAGGTACAATACTTATGGGCAATTAAACTTAACTACCATAAGCGAAGAGATTTTAGAAACTTGGAAAAAAACCGATGCTTTCAAAAAGAGTATGGACTTGCGTGAGGGCAAGACCCCTTTTGTGTTTTATGAAGGTCCGCCGAGCGCTAATGGTATGCCTGGTATTCACCATGTTATATCTCGTACATTAAAAGATTTGGTTTGTAGATATAAAACCATGCAGGGCTTTCAAGTTAAAAGAAAAGGCGGTTGGGATACCCATGGTTTGCCTATTGAACTTGGTGTAGAAAAAATGTTGGGAATTACCAAAGAGGATATTGGTAAAAAAATATCTGTAGAAGATTACAACCTAAAATGCAGAGAAGTTGTAATGCAATACAAAGACAAGTGGGACGACATTACACAAAAAATGGGCTATTGGGTAGATCTTGATAACCCCTATGTAACGTTTGAAAATAAATACATAGAAACAATTTGGTGGTGCCTTAGCCAATTACATAAAAAAGGTTTCTTATATGAGAGTGTAAGCATACAACCATACTCGCCGGCAGCAGGAACCGGGCTTAGCAGCCATGAGCTAAACCAGCCGGGGACTTATAAAGATGTGAAAGATACAAGTGCAACGGTGATGTTTAAAATAGATAACAGTCAAGAGTTGGTAGTTGGCAGTTTGCAAGCTTCTACATTATCAAATATATTTTCTTATATTGAAGGAACAGCTCACTCATCTTTGGAGAGGGGGCCGGATGAGGTCTTCTTTATGGCTTGGACAACAACACCATGGACGCTTCCATCAAATCTTGGTTTAACTGTTGGTCCAAATATTGAATATGTGTTGGTACAAACATTTAATCCATATACTCATTTACCCAATAATGTAATTCTAGCAAAAGCATTATTGTACAAGTATTTTAAAGAAGAAAATGAGATGGGAGATTTTAATGCTTATCAAAAAGATGGAAAGAATATTCCTTATAAAATCATTGCATCATATAAAGGTAGCGAGCTAGAAGGAATACACTACGAACAACTTCTTCCATCAGAATCAAATTCAATAGAAAAAATAGAAGAGATAACACCTGGAGCAAATCCATTCAGGGTTGTGCTTGGTGATTTCGTAACTACCGAAGATGGAACAGGTATAGTGCATACATCACCTGCGTTTGGTGCAGATGATTACAAGGTTGGGCAAAAAAATAATCTTGGCATACTTACTCTAGTGGATAGAGAAGGAAAATTTGTGGAAGGTACAGGCGAGTTTAGTGGACGCTTTGTAAAAAACTACAAAGACGAAAAGGATTATGTAGATGTAAACGTAGACATATCGGTAAAACTAAAAAAAGAAAATCGAGCATTTAAAGTAGAAAAATATGAACACAGTTATCCGCATTGTTGGCGTACAGACAAGCCAATTATTTATTACCCACTTGATGCTTGGTTTATAAAAACTACTGCGGCAAAGGATAGATTGGTAGAATTGAATAAAACAATCAATTGGAAACCTGCAAGCACTGGTACCGGCCGTTTTGGAAATTGGTTGGAGAATATGGTTGATTGGAACCTTAGTCGCAGCAGATTTTGGGGAACACCCTTGCCTATTTGGAAAACAGCGGATGGCGAAGAAGAATTGTGCATTGGTTCAATAGCAGAATTAAATACTGAAATAAAAAAAGCTGCTGAAGCGCTTGGTGGCGAAACCAACAAACATTATTTGCATGAAGGCATATTGGATTTGCACAAACCATATGTAGATGATATTGTACTGGTAAGCAAAAGCGGTAAGCCAATGAAACGTGTGCCTGACCTGATAGACGTTTGGTTTGATAGTGGTGCTATGCCCTATGCACAGTGGGGTTTGCCAGATGCTAGTAGTAATGAGTTTGGCGAATTGAGTACAGAAAACTTTTGGAAATATCATGCAAAAGATAAAAACTCTGAATTGTTTGGTGGCGATGAAAAAGCAGCCTTTCCGGCAGATTTTATTGCAGAAGGCGTAGACCAGACTCGTGGATGGTTTTACACTTTGCACGCTATTGGCACATTGCTATTTGATAGTGTAACATATAAAACGGTAGTGAGTAATGGATTGGTATTGGATAAGAATGGGGTAAAAATGAGTAAGCGTTTGGGGAATATTGTTGACCCATTTAAAACGATAGATAGTTACGGAGCAGATGCCACTCGATGGTATTTGATCACTAATGCAAGCCCTTGGGATAGTTTGAAATTTGATGAAGAAGGAATAAAAGAGGTACAACGTAAATTTTTTGGAACGCTTTACAATACGTACCAGTTTTTTGCATTGTATGCAAACGTGGATGGCTTTACATTTTCCGAAAAGTACATACCATTAAGCGAAAGACCAGAAATAGATCAATGGATTATTTCTTGCTTAAATACATTGGTAAAAAATGTGACAGAAAATTTTGATGCGTACGAGCCTACACAAGCAGGTAGGGCAATAGAAGAATTTGTAGATACATTATTAAGCAATTGGTACGTGCGCCTTTGTCGTCGTCGTTTTTGGAAAGGCGAATATGAGCAAGATAAAATTGCAGCATACCAAACTTTATACGAATGTTTGGAGACCATTAGTAGACTGATTGCACCCGTGGCACCTTTCTTTGCTGACTGGTTGTATAAAAACCTAAATGCAGTTACAAATAGAATGGGAGATGAATCAGTGCACCATAGTTTATATCCGGTTGCAAATGATTTAGTTATAAATACCGCTTTAGAAAAAAGAATGCAACTAGCACAAGATACTTGTTCATTGGTTTTATCACTTCGCAAAAAGGTGAACATTAAAGTGCGCCAGCCTTTACAAAAAATCTTTGTTCCGGTACAGGATGCCAATACAAGTTTAGATATAGCGTTGATAGAAGACATCATAAAAACGGAAACCAACATCAAGCAAATAGAAATGCTTGATGCAGAAAATGATTTTATTCGCAAGAAAGCCAAAGCCAATTTTAAAACTTTGGGGAAGCGACTTGGAGCAAAAATGAAATGGGCAGCAACCAAAATTGAGTCATTTGATAATGCTACTATTGAAAAAGTACAAGAAGGGAACTTTGTTTTGTTTGACGATTCATTAGCGAAGGATGAAGCACAAATTATGATAAATTCAGAGGATATTGAAGTAATAACAGATGAAATACCAGGTTATGAAATCGCATCAAAAGGAACGCTTACCGTTGCGTTAGATATAACTATCACAGAGGAATTGCGTAAGGAAGGGAATGCCCGTGAATTCGTAAATAAGTTGCAAAACTTTAGAAAAGACAGTGGATTTGAACTTACAGACCGAATTTTGGTCCAAATCCAAGAAAATGAGGACTTACAACCGTCGTTAATGGAATATAAATCGTATATTTGCGCCGAAATTTTAGCGGATTCTTTCGAGTTTTTGCCTAGTGTAAGCAACGGCAAAGCAATAGAGGTAAATGAGACTACGCTGATTGTGAATGTTTTAAAAAAATAGTGCGTAATTATGGCTACTAAAAAAACACCTGCGAAAGCACCAGCAAAGAAAACAGCTCCAAAAAAAGCGGCTCCAGCTAAGAAAGTTGTTGTAAAATCCGCTCCAGCAAAAAAGCCAATTGTTAATAAAAAGGCAACACCTGCAAAAAAAGCTGTACCTGCAAAAAAAGCAGCACCTAAACCCGCAGCTAAAAAAGCTGTCGCAAAACCAATAGCAAAAAAGCCTATTGCAAAAGTTGTTGCCAAGCCGGTAGCTAAAGTTGCTCCAAAAAAGCCATTAGCAAAACCAGCAGCAAAAAAGCAAATTGCAAAAGTTGTTCCTGCAAAAAAAGTTGAAGCAAAATCTGCAAAGGAAGTAAAACCAGCTAAGCCTGTAAAAGCGGAAAAGCCTGCAAAAGCTCCTAAAGCACCAAAGCAGGTTGCTCCAATAAAAAAGATAATAAAAGCAGCTCCGGCAAAAGTTATACCTTCACCTAAACCTGAGGAGAAACCTCAGTCAGTTAGAAATCCAGTAAAAGCCCCACCCGCAAAACCCGAAGTGAGAAAACCATTAGTGATGCCGAAGATAAATACAAAAACCGCTCGTAAGTACGAACCAGATTTTACAAAATCTGTTTTAGATAAAGCTGCAGTAGTTGAACGTACAGAAGAAATAGTAAAATACAGTGATGCCGATCTTGCGGAGTTCAAAGAATTGATTCTACGCAAACTTGGTTCTGCAAAAAAAGAACTTTCTTATTTGCAAGGCTTGCTTACCCGTAAAGATGATATGGGTGGAGATGATGGCGATGGACGTTATATGACTATGGAAGATGGAAGCTTAAGTATGGAAAGAGAACAATTGAGTCAGATGGCAAGCCGTCAGATTACTTTTGTAGATCACCTAGAAAAAGCATTAATGCGTATCGAAAATAAAACCTACGGCGTGTGCCGTGTAACAGGTAAGTTGATAGACAAAGCTAGATTACGTGCTGTGCCTCATGCAACATTGAGTATAGAAGCAAAAATGAGCGGAAGTAAATAAAATTAAATTATACATTTTTATAAAAGCTGTTTCATTTATTTGAGGGCACTGAAAAACTACCTCTAAAGAAAATGGCTTAAACTGATTTAAAGTTTAAGCCATTTTTTTTGCTGTATTTTTAAACTTAAAAGTTTTAAAATCAAATAAGCTACTCTAACGTTGCTTATTTTGTTTTTCTATCAAGATTATTGACTCGACTTTTTCTAAGAGAACTTTTTCAGTGCCCTCATTTATTTGGAGCAGCTTTTTTTGCCACAGAAGTAAACTTAAGGCTTTTCAAAAAATAAAAACTTCTTTTTCGCCTTTTCAAAATCTGCCCAAGCATCAATTTCTGCAGATACAGCGAATACGCCACAAGTAGGCATGTCAGAAATATTTATTTCTTTACAAAGAGAATCTGCAAATTCCGAAATACCAGGGTTGTGGGCAAAAATGGCAACATGGTTAGATGAATTATCCAATGATGCAATTACTTCGTAATAAACAGGCGACGGTGCATGATACAAAGCATCTATAAAAATAATTTCGTTTGGCGCACTTTTATAAATTTCTACAAAAGCTTTACAAGTCATGGATGCTCGTTTTGCAGGGCTGCTTACAAAAGTATCAATTGCAATATTTTTCTGTAATAATCTTTCAGCCATAGCTGGCGCATCTCTTTTTCCTCGGTCATTTAGAGGCCTATCAAAATCTTTTTGGCCGACTGTAGCCCAGCTGCTTTTTGCATGACGTATAAAGAGTATTGTTTTCATTACACAAATATAAAATTAGATTGTAATCATCTTGTGTAACTATTCTATTTTTGCAAAAAATATTTATCACTACCATCCTCCTCATAACGCCGCCTTTTACACAGCTTAATACGCCGTACCCAGCCACTGCATATATAAAAGGGTTTTTAAACACAAAAGGAATTAATTCTTTTCAGTGTGATTTGGGTATAGAAGTAACTGTGGCGTTATTTTCTAAAAAAGGACTAACAGCAATTTTTGATAAACTACAAAATGTAAAAGTATCTTTTAGTAACAACGCAAAAAGAATGATTGCTTTGAGAGATGATTACATTACTACTATTGATACTGTAATTGCTTTTTTGCAAGATAAAAATCCCATGCTCGCCCATAATATTTGTAAGAGAGATATGTTGCCCGAGGCATCTCGGTTTTTGCATGCCGATGATTTAGAAAAAGCTTTTGGCAATATGGGTATACAAGACAGAGCAAAATACATTGCCACTATGTATTTGGAAGATTTGTCAGATTTAATAAAAGAAACCGTTGATGAGCATTTTGGTTTTAGTAGATACGCAGAAAAGCTTGGCCGCTCTGCAAATAGCTTTGATGAATTGTACGAAGCATTGCAACAACCATTTAGTTTTATTGATGCCTTAATGATAGAGATTTTGCAAATACACATGCAAAAGCCACAACCAAAAATGGTTGCATTGTCTGTTCCCTTCCCAGGTAATTTATATACTTCTCTTAGATGTGGGCAATGGATAAAAGAAAACTATCCTGAGGTAAAAGTATTGATGGGTGGGGGATTTGCAAATACCGAATTGCGTTCTTTAAAAGATGTAAGGGTTTTTGAATTTTATGATTTTGTTTCGCTAGATGATGGAGAAGCGCCACTAGAAAATTTAATTGCATATGTGACAAAAAATAAAACGGTAGATGAATTGAAAAGAACCTTTTTGTTACAAGATGGAAAGATTGTTTATATAAATAATAAAGCGGTAAAAGATTACAAACAAGGAGAAGTAGGTACACCCGATTATAGTGACTTGCTATTGGATAAATACATTTCTGCCATAGAAGTAGTAAACCCAATGCACCGTATGTGGAGCGATGGAAGGTGGAACAAATTAACAATGGCCCATGGTTGCTATTGGGGCAAGTGCACCTTTTGTGATGTGTCTTTGGATTATATAAAACTCTACGAACCAGTAGCAGCAGGTATTATTTGTGATCGAATGCAAGAGATAATGGCGCAAACAAATCAAAATGGTTTTCATTTTGTAGATGAAGCAGCACCGCCTGCACTAATGCGTGCAGTTGCGTTGGAAATTATAAAACGTAAAATGATTGTTACTTGGTGGACCAATGTGCGCTTCGAAAAAAGTTTTACAAGAGATCTTTGTTTGTTGCTCAGTGCATCTGGTTGCATTGCTGTATCTGGAGGGTTGGAAGTAGCGAGTGATAGGTTGTTACAATTAATAGATAAAGGCATTACAGTAGCACAAGTTGCCAAAGTAAACAAGCATTTTACAGAAGCGGGTATTTTAGTGCATGCTTATTTAATGTATGGATATCCCACACAAACAGATCAAGAAACAATAGATTCTTTAGAAATGGTTCGCCAACTCTTTGCAAACAATATTTTACAATCTGCTTTCTGGCATAGGTTTGCGCTTACAGTGCATAGCCCTGTAGGACTGAACCCTGATAAATTTAAAATAAAAATATTAAACGAAACGCTCGGTAGTTTTGCAAACAACGATGCCGAGTACGAAGATTTAACTGGTGGCGATCATGATAGTTTTGGCTACGGTTTAAAAAAGTCGTTATTCAATTATATGCATGGTATTGGATTGGATGATGGTTTGCAAAAATGGTTCGAGCATAAAATACCTAAAACAAAAGTAGCCACTGATTTTATTGAGCATGTTTTAATAAGCGAAGAAGGAGAAGTTTTTAAACCAACGAGTAAAATTATTTTTATTGGCAACATGCCAAGTGTAACCTATTTTACACAATCAAAAAAAGGATATAGCAGAGAAATGGCCACACTCGTTTTTGAAACAAAAAAATCCACTTACGAAATACAATTACTAAAGGCAAATGCTGATTGGCTGTTAAATAAATTACCATCTCTAAATATTGTAAACGAAAAGCAAACAACTTTGCAACAACTAAAAGATGATTACGAAGCACAAGGCTTAGAAGATTTTGAATTGTTTTGGTTCAACAAACCCATGAATGGAATTTTTAAGGTGGGGCTATTGAGCTTATAAAATCTAGTCAAACATTTTCATTCCAAAATGCCCCACACTAGTATAAATAACACACCTTGCTAAAACGGCTAAACAACACCAAGGAACAAGTTTTTTTAATGGTACATTAAACCCAACTCCTACGCTAAGGCTAACAGGTGCTCCAACTGCAAATGTCCCAAAAAGCCCAAGGCCAATAACACCGTACTTCTCCCAAATTTTATAGATTAAACTTATCTTTGGTTTTTCTTCTTTGGGCTTACGATACGTGTTAATAAATGCCCTTATTTTGTCTCCCAAAAAAGCGGCAACAAATACACCAACCAAGCCGCCAATCAACGTTGTAAAGAAAATAGTCCAAGCATTTAAACCCATTGCAAAACCGGTAGGGATAGCTACATATATTTCAAAAGTAGCAAGGGCTGCAACAGTAAGGATTTTTATAATCATAGGGAAAGAATTATCTCAATTAGATAATAAACCAATGGTAAAATAGCAGTATTAATTATTCATCATAAAATTATGCATCAACTAATATCCTCTCACATTCTTCCCCTCCATAAAATTCATAAAGGCTTTGTTGCATACCCTGTTTCCCCCTGGTGTGGGATAATTGCCTGTAAAATACCAATCACCTTTATTGTTTGGGCATGAGGCATGTAAGGTTTCTATGGTTTGGTATATTACTTGCACAGGAATAGTTACATCATCTGGCGTAATAAGTTGTGCTATTTTATTAGATATTTCTCCAAGGGTAAATGGTTTGTAAACCAGACGTACCAAGTTTTCTGTATGCAATTCATCATTAATTTCTAGCGCTTTACATTTTGCTAAAATATCGTTTAACAAATGTTCCATTCCTCTTTCTTTCAGCAATGCTACGGCAGCTTTAAAGGCAATAAAATCGCCCATCTTACTCATGTCTATTCCATAACAATCGGGGTAGCGTATTTGAGGTGCAGATGAAACAACGATTATTTTTTTAGGTTTAAGCCTGTTAAGCATTCTTATGATACTTTCTTTCAAAGTAGTTCCCCTTACAATGCTATCATCTATTACTACAAGTGTATCTTCATTTTTACGCACAGTGCCATACGTAATATCATATACGTGTTGCACCATTTCATTTCTGCTGCTATCTTCTGTAATAAACGTACGTAGTTTCACATCTTTTATGGCTATCTTTTCTATACGTACCTTCCGGTTAATCATTTCAGAAAGTTTTGCTTCGTCAAAATCTTTGTTCCAACTAAGAATCCGTTCTTTTTTTATTTCATTTAAATAATCTTCGGCGCCTTTTATAAGCCCATAAAAAGCTGTTTCGGCAGTGTTGGGTATAAAAGAAAAAATTGTATTTTTTAAATCGTATTCAACAGTCTTTAAAATTATGCTGCTAAGGTTGTAACCTAGGGCTAATCTTTCCCTATAAATTTTTTCATCGCTACCCCTGCTAAAATATATTCTTTCAAAACTGCAAGCTTTCCTTTCTTTTGCTGGCACTATTTCTTCTATGCTATAACTTCCATCTGCTTTTGCAATAAGTGCCATACCTGGCATCAATTCCTTTACCTCATTTTCTTCTAAATTAAATGCGGTTCTTATTGCTGCACGTTCACTTGCAGCTACAATTATTTCATCATTTATGTAGTAGTAAGAAGGTCTTATGCCATGCGCATCTCTCATTACAAAGCCATCTCCATTACCTGTGATGCCTGCAAAATGAAAGCCACCATCAAATAATGGTACAGCGTTTTTTAGCATACTAGCTATATCAGGATTATTTGGATTCTCTTCATCTGCTTTTACCAAATAATGATATAAAACTTCCATCATTGCTGCAAGATCACTCTGTTTTTCAAAACTGCCAGGCTCACGGTTTATGAGTCTAAATAATTCATCGGTATTTACTAAATTAAAATTGCCAGCAAGTGTAAGATTGCGAGAAGGGATAGTGTGTTTTTTTATAAAAGGATGGCAAAATTGTACATCATTTTTCCCCTGTGTACCATAGCGCAAATGCCCTAGCAAAACTTCACCCATTACAGGTATATGGCCCTTCATTAACCCAGGATGGTTTTTTATATCTGGTTGGTATTTTTCTATTTCATTTATTTCATTCCCAATTTGCTGAAACAGATCTGCAATAGGCTGCTGTGCACAACTACGGATGCGGTATAGAAATGGATAACCTGGTTCTGTTTTTAGCTTTACTGCTGCTACCCCTGCACCATCTTGCCCACGGTTGTGTTGCTTTTCCATTAGCAAATACAACTTATTTATGCCGTAAAGCACAGATTGGTATTTTTGTTGATAGAAGCTAAAAGGTTTTCTTAGTCTAATGAAAGCTAAACCGCATTCATGTTTTATTGCATCGCTCATTACAGATATCTGTTATGCTAGGGTGAATAGAAACACAAAATTAAGTTTAATAATTACAGTAAACAAAAGATAGTATAGTGATATATACTTAAAAAGGGCTGCTCCAAAGAACAGCCCCTCTACTAATTATGTTTTACTTTTATAAACCACTAAAAGCAATACCAACTTGAATCAACTTTGTGTCTGGTGCTACACCATCTTTAAATACGTTGGTAATGCTATAAGAACCAAACAAAGAGAAAAGTCCATAACCAACCCTACCAGTAAGTGAAAGCCTAGTTCCGTTAAAATAAGACTTTGAGTTTTCTTTATCTGTATAGCTGTTTATTGCTGTACCTGCTGCATTTCTTAGTGTTTTACCTTTTGTGTGCGCATTTATCAAAGTGCCTATTTTGCCTCCTATAGCTACTTTAACAGCCTTGTTTGGGTTATCTCTATTACTTGTAAATCTAAATTCTAATGGAATTTCCAAATAGGTAGTAGCAAGCTTATATTTTTTAAAGTTATTTCCAGTATCTGTACGCACAAAAGGAAGAATAGGTTTATTAGCAGTAATTCTTACTTCCATTTTATTAAAATATATATTACTATTACCAACTCCAATACCTGCTGCAATGCTAAATTTTGGATTGCTTTTGAATTGCTTGTCGTACATAGCATATACATTTAAACTTCTACTAAAACCCTTAATGTATTTGCTTACTTCGGCATCAGTCCCACTCCAGTAATTGGAAGCTAGCTGAACCATAAAATGATCTGCTGCTTTTTCTTTGACTGTTTTTGCTTTTGTAGGTGCTGTTTGCGCAAAGGCTGTAAAAGAAACCAATATGGCAACAAGCAGAATAGAAATTTTTCTCATAAATATTACTTAGTTCGCAAAAATACTTGCGGCATGGGTTAATGAAAGGTTAAACATGATAAAAAAACAGTCCCGATGTTTGTCGGAACTGTTTTGTGGGCCCACCTGGGCTCGAACCAGGGACCACCTGATTATGAGTCAGGTGCTCTAACCAACTGAGCTATAGGCCCTTTCTTTTTACAGAAAGTTTTTATTAAAGCTTACCAAAAGGTAAGATGGTTATCTTTTTTGCTCTACTTTGGACTATCACGATACGAGTATCGGGATGCTCTAACAAATTGAGCTGTTAACCCTTTCTTTTTACAGAAAGTTTTTATTAAAGCTTACCAAAAGGTAAGATGGTTATCTTTTTTGCTCTACTTGGGACTATCCCGATACGAGTATTGGGATGCTCTAACAAACTGAGCGGTTAACCCTTTCTTATAGTAAAATGATGTAAACAACCTTTTATTTTTAAAGAAGGATGGCAAAAGTAAGCAAATTCGGATATTTGCAAAAATTAAAAAGCAAAAATGTCCAATTTAAAGCATATTATTTTCGATTTGGGTGCAGTATTGTATGATATTGATTTCAAAAGAACAGCTGAAGCATTCAAAAACCTTGGTTACGATAATTTTGATGACATGTACACACAATACCATGTAGATGAAGTTTTCGAAAAATTGGAAATAGGAAGCATCAGTAAAGAGGATTTTTGCGAAACACTAAAAAGTAAAAACAAAAACGAAGTGACGCAAGGGCAAATCATCGATGCTTGGAATGCGATATTGGTAGGTTGGCGTAAAGAAAGTATTCATCATTTGGAAGAACTTGTTAAAAAATACAACTTATATCTATTGAGCAACACAAATATAATTCACCAGGAAGCTTTCTTAGCATCTTTTGAGGCAGAAACAGGGAAAGCAGACTTTAATAAGCTTTTTATAAAACCATATTACAGCCACGAAATACACTTGCGAAAACCCAACACAAATATTTTCCAATTTGTAGCCAACGACGCAGATATCAAACCAGAAGAAACGCTCTTTATTGATGATTCATTCCCAAACATAGATGCAGCAAAAAAATTAGGCTATAAAACACATTTGCTTTTAGCAGGGGAGAAGATTGAGAAGTTAAACTTTGAAAGTTATTAACTGCTTAGTGTAAAATAAACCTAGAGGATTTCCGAAAACCCCCTAGGTTTTATGTAGAGACCAATCTTATTTCTCCATCACTTTGTTCTGATGACTGATACTTTCCATGTGCACCGCATCAAAATATTTGGTCATAAACTCTTTGCTTAGATTTAATTTTTCTCCTTTTAAATAAGCTCTTTCCAAAATTTCATTCCACCTATTTGTTTGTAAAATGGTAATGTTATTTTCTTTTTTGTAAGTACCTATTTGGTCGGCAACTTTCATGCGTTGACTCAAAATTTGCATCAACTCATCATCCAATTGGTTTATTTGCTGACGCAATTTCTCCATGGCAGAATGTAACTCTGGAGATTCAATATCTTCTTTTCTCCACTCAATAGCATCAAGCAATGCCAACAAAACTTCTGGTGTTATTTGTTGCTTGGCATCACTCCAAGCTTCGTCAGGATTTATATGACTCTCAATCATCAAACCATCATAATCTAAATTAATAGCTTGTTGAGATACTGCTTGCAAAATGTCCCTACGTCCACAAATATGCGAAGGGTCGCATATCATCAACATACCTGGGTTTCTTCTTTTCATTTCTATAGCAAGATGCCACATAGGTGCATTTCTAAATTCAGTATTACCATACGAACTAAAACCCCTGTGTATCATGCCTACTTCTTTTACGCCGGCTTTTTGTATGCGTTCTATAGCACCCATCCATAATTCCAGATCGGGGTTAATGGGATTTTTTATAAACACCGGAATATCTACACCCTTCAATGCATCTGCAACTTCTTGCACACTAAATGGATTTACTGTTGTTCTTGCACCCACCCACAAAACATCTACACCAAAACTAAGTGCATCTTGTACTTGCTTGCCTGTAGCTACTTCCACCGTAGTAGGTAAGCCTGTAATTTCTTTGGCTTTTGCCAACCATGGCAATCCTTTTACACCTACACCTTCAAACATACCCGGGCGTGTACGAGGTTTCCAAATACCAGCACGCAACATATCTACTTTGCCTGTGGCTTTTAATCTTGTAGCAGTTTCTATCATTTGTGCTTCTGTTTCTGCACTACATGGCCCCGAAATAATCAATGGCTTTTTTGCTAATGTTGTTGTAACTAATGCTTTCATCATTGTATCGTTAATAATTATCTGTTAATAGTTATTCGTTAATAGTTTTTTATCCTTCCTGATTTTTTTTAAGTCCTTGTATAATTTGCAAACTGCCCACTGCCCTCTGCTCATTGTCAACAATCCTCTGCCTTCTGCCCACCTCCCACTGCTCACTTTATTATCCTCCTTATTCCATTTGCCCCTTCAATCAACTCTGTGAGGTATTCATAATTTTCTTTTTCCAGACAGCTTTTAAATTTCTTCAATTGCGTAATATGTTCATTCAATACATCCAACACATTTTCTTTGTTCTGCTTAAAAATAGGCATCCACATGGCAGGATTACTTTTTGCAAGCCTTACTGTACTTTCAAAACCACCACTTGCCAATTCAAAAATTGCATCGTCTTCTTTTTCTTTTTGCAAAACAGTATTTGCCAATGCAAAACTAGTGATGTGAGAGATATGACTTACATATGCAGCATGCACATCATGGGCTTCTGCACCCATATATACGAGGTGCATACCAATTTGTTTGTATAAATTTTCTACGGTTTCCAAGGCATCGTTTGCAGATGAATCCTTATCGCAAATAACACAAGCTTTGCCGATAAACGCATTTTTTTCAGCAGCATCGGGTCCGCTATGCTCTGTTCCCCACATAGGATGTGTAGCCACAAATCTACTGCGCATTGCATGTTTTTTTACACTTTCTGTTAAAGCAAATTTTGTAGAGCCGGCATCCAATACAATTTGTGTTGGATTAATTTGATCCAATATATTTTCTAAAATATGTAATGTAGCATCTACTGGTATGGCAATAAAAATCACATCGCTTTTTTTAATAGCATCTGCAAGCGGAAGTATTTCATCTATCAAACCTAGCTCCATGGCCCTGCTTGCATTGTTGGTATTATTATCTACACCGACAATATGCACTGCAAGATTTTTTTCTTTCAATGCCAAAGCAAATGACCCACCAATAAGACCAATGCCAATAATACTAACTGTTTTCATTTTTACTTTTTATGATGCGTTCAATAGATTCCTCAAACTTTTCTTTTGTTGCACACAAGCTCACCCGTACAAATGCATCGCCATTGCTACCAAAAATACCTCCCGGTGTAATAAACACATTGGCGTTATACAATACTTTATCACTTAGTGCATAGCCATCTTTAAAGCCAGTTGGTATTTTTGCCCATACAAATAAGCCTACTTGCTCGGTATCATAGGTACATTGTAGCAGGTCCAACAATTCAAATGCCTTTTCTTTTCTTTCAGCATATACAAGGTTAATACTATTGTACCAATCTTCGCCAAGCTCCAAAGCCTTTGCAGCTGCAAGTTGCACAGGTAAGAACATGCCACTATCCATATTACTTTTAAAACGCAATACTTCATCTATGCGTTCTTTTGCGCCGCACATAATTCCTACACGCCAGCCTGCCATGTTATGGCTTTTGCTAAGAGAGTTTAATTCTATCACCACATCTTTTGCGTCATCTACCCCAAGCAAACTTGTAGGTGTTTCATTCAATACAAAACTGTAAGGGTTATCATGTACGATCAAAATGTTATTTGCTTTTGCAAAGGCAATTATTTTTTCAAACATTTGCTTACCTGGTAATTTACCAGTAGGCATGTGAGGATAATTTACAAACATCATTTTCACTTTGCTCAAATCTTGTCTGGCTATTGTATCAAAATCTGGTAACCAATTATTTTCTTCTTTCAAATCGTAGTTTATGCAAGTAGCGCCTGTAAGTTTTACGGCAGCACTGTAAGTTGGATAACCAGGGTTTGGAATCAACACTTCATCTCCTGCATTTAAATATGTCATACAAATATGTACGATGCCTTCTTTGCTGCCAATAAGCGGTAATATTTCTGTATCAGCATCCAACAAAACATTATACCATTTGTTATACCAAGCTGCCACAGCATTTCTCAACACTGGCGAGCCTTTGTAAGATTGGTAAGCATGTGTGTTTGACTTTGCAGATTCTTGATGTAATACTTTTACAACATCAGGATGCGGCGCCATATCCGGACTACCAATTCCTAAATTGATAATATTTTTTCCCGCTTTATTCAACGAATCAATCTCCCTCAATTTTTGAGAAAAATAATATTCTTGAATATGTGCTAATCTATCTGCAGTCTTAATGTTCATGTATATTCAATTTTTCAATTTTTCTAATTTGTATTTTTCAACCATTTATTTTTTGCCGGTAAGGCGAGAAGACTTTTTAATTTTTGCATTTAATTTTTAGTTATTGCTCTTTTATCAATAACAAGGCCTATGAAAAAAGTCTTAGCTTTTGCAAACCCTTCAACCCTTCAAACAACCTTCAACCCTTCAAAAATCCTCAACATATATTCCCATTCCTGTAAATCCCATAAATCTTCAACGCATCCGTTATCCCTTTCAGTTTTTCTATTGTCTTGTAAAAACTATTCAGTGTTTCAAATTCCAAATCTGCATGAAAAGAATATTTAAAATTGCTGCCAGGTATAGGAAAGCTTTGTAGCTTACTCAAGTTTATTCCTGCACTTGCTATGGTTGTTAAAACCTTTGCCAAACTACCTTTGGAGTGGTCTGTTTTAAAATTAATAGACGCTTTGTTCGCATCTGGTATAGCATCGAATGAGCCCTCTCTTTGCAAAACCAAAAACCGGGTATAATTATTTTTCATGGTTTGAATACTCGGTGCAATCACATCTAAGTTATACAACGATGCAGCAAGTTTGCTAGCAATGGCAGCCACATGTTTGCTTTTGTGTTGATGAATATGTTTTGCGCTCAGTGCTGTATCATCTGTTTCCACGAGCTTCCAACGATACAGCTCCAAATAATCTATACATTGCAAGATCGCCATAGGGTGGCTGTGTACTTCTTTAATATCTGCCAATGTTA
The DNA here is from genome assembly GCA_031377605.1 of Ferruginibacter sp. GTDB lineage: Bacteria > Bacteroidota > Bacteroidia > Chitinophagales > Chitinophagaceae > Ferruginibacter. The sequence goes on along the minus strand of JANMFB010000381.1, from coordinate 7,048 downwards.
CACCAGGGTTTACCAACAAATTTTGAGTAATACTTAAATACACTTCGCCACTTATAACCAAATTGCTTTTTTGTAGCAAAGTGTAATTCGGTAAAATACTACCCGCAATAGAATTTTCAATAGCCATTACACAAGCTTCACTTTGCTTTTTATCTTTCGCAATTTTTATTACATCTCTAAATGTAGCGCACGGAATTACTTCCACTGTTTTACCAAAATGTTTTTGCGCCGCCACTTGGTGGAAACTACCCTCATAACCTTGTATAGACACTTTTTTGCTCATCGTATAAAATAAAAATCCCGACCTAGTTGGTCGGGACTTTTTATGCTGATTTTTTTATTTTTTTCGTTTCAACATACAAAGTCCCTGCTACTAAAATAGTAGTAATAGAAATTGTTGTATGTAGTGTTTGCCTTCATTGGGATTCAAATATAAGGAGGAAAAGGAATAAAACAACTTTAAAACCTAGAAAACTTACTTTGGTTTTTGGCTTTGCCAAATAGTTTTGCCACGGAGGGCACAAATGTTCACCAATAAAATGCACCTGTTTTAAATCTTTACTTTCTACAAATATACCAAAAGTCAAATGAAGCCATTCGTATAAATTCATTCCATTCGTGGCTAGAAATTCCGCATGCATTATAAAATTTTGCACAAATAGTTTTTCTTAGCGCCTTTACGGCTAAAAAAAATTCCGCAGGTATTCCTCTGATGTTAAAAAATATAACGCTCACCCGTAATATTGCAGCCCATTTAACTCAAATGTTTTTATTTTTACAACATGACCATCACCTCTATAAAAATATACAAATACAGCATACCCATGCATCCCTTCACCATTGCCACCGGCACCATGGATTATGCACAAAACATTTTAATAAAAATATTTACCGATAAACAAATTATAGGCATAGGCGAATGCTCTGCATTTCCTATGATTGTAGGCGAAACTCAAAACACCTGCTACGAAATGGCAAAAGATTTTGCCGCACTATGGAAAAATAAAAATCCCTTGGCAATAGAAGAACGCATGAATGAGTTGCATACATTTACTGCTGGCAATAGCACCATTAAAAGTGCATTCGATATAGCATTGTTCGATATAGCAGCACAAAAAGCAAACATGCCTTTGTACCAATTTTTGGGCGGGGTAAAAAAAGAAATGCTGAGCGATATTACCGTGGGTATAGGAACGCCAGATGTTATGGCGGCACAAGCAAAAGCATTTGTAGTAAATGGTGCAGATATTTTAAAGATAAAATTAGGTAAGGATATTGATACAGATATTAAAAGAATAAAAGCCATAAGAGCAGCAATAGGCAATCAAGTAAAAATAAGAATAGATGCAAACCAAGGATGGAGTTTTGAAGATGCAAAAACTTGCCTCATTGCATTGGGCCAATACGATATTGAATTTTGCGAGCAGCCCATGCGTACCTACAACGATGAATACTTGCCCGAGCTTGTAAAAATTTCTCCTATAAAAATAATGGCAGATGAAAGTGTGTATAACCACCACGATGCAAAACGGTTAATAAAAAATAATGCTTGCGATTACATCAATATAAAATTTGCAAAAAGTGGTGGCATATTAGAAGCACAAAAAATAATTGAAGTAGCCAAACTAAATAATATCCCTTGTATGATGGGCGGCATGCTCGAAAGCCGTGTTGCCCTAACTGCATTTGCGCACTTTGCATCTGCCAACCCACAAGTAATTTTTTACGATATGGATACCTGCATGCTTGGCCACAAAATAGATCCTGTGGTTGGGGGTATTTCTTACAATGGTTATATGGTACAATTACCCGATGGTATTGGTATTGGTGCAACTGTGGAGGAAGGGTTTTTGGAGGGGTGCGAGGCTATTTTAGTTTAAAACGTTAAATGGAGTTTTTAACTAGTAACTAAACACTTCAAAAAAATAAATATCAAATATTTTTCTTTTACATCCTACCATTTATTTCCCTGCTTTGTTGGTAGGCAGGCTCAACGCTTCTCTTAAAACCTGTTGGAGTAGTTTTTCATTTTGTGATGCTCTTTGTTTGATGCTTGCTTCCAACTCATTGCAATTCTGCATCAATTAAACTATTTTTTGAAAGATTCGGTTTTGTTCTGCTAATGGTGGAAGAGGAATTAGCAATGAATTTATATTTCCTTGACTTAATTTAGGTTGAAAACCACCAGTGATATAAGGTTTAATGTCAAGTGCATTAAGGCTATAGGTCATAAAATATATGGTGATATAATCAAGAAAGTCCAAAACGTGTGCCTGGTTATTCACCCAAAATTTACTTTCTGCTGTAAATGCAATTGGTGTAGATTTGGCAATAAGAGTTGCACCATCTTTTCCAATAAGGACAAATTTACCATCGTGTGTATAACTATCTATTTTATCAATAACTCCTGAAGCTCAATAATAATTATATATTTTTTCTTTTCTTTCCTTCTCTGATTCCGAAACAGGAATACGTTGCCCATCTAAATTTATTGACATTTCCCCCAACCTACACCACACACAATTCTCAGGAATTTCAAAAGGAATTTCTTCGGGTTTTATGGGTGGTAATTCTTTTTCTTTTTTCAGCTTCTTTTCAGCCGTTGGCGTTGTGATGCCTTTGTATTTTTTATATTTCTCCCACAGTTGTTCAGGAGTAGGGAAGTTTTCTAAACCAATTTCGGTTTCAATATTATCGTCTGTTGCTGTTCTGTCGTGAAACAAAAAACCGTCGCCATTGCTACTGAAAACACAAGGAATGTCGAGTATTCTAGCATAGTCCAAAGCTTGTTGAATTCCAGCTCTAACAGAATGCTTGTTGTCTTTAGCTTCAATGATTGCAATTGGAATATTCGGTTTATAATATAAAATGTAATCAGCACGTTTTTGATTTCCTCTTGCTGTCAATTTACCTCTAACATAAATTTTACCATCAGTGAACGATACTTCTTCCAATAGCTGTGTCAGTTTATTCCAACCAGATTTTTCAACGGCCGGTGTAATAAACTTGGTGCATATGTCTCTTTCCGATAAAGCTTTTTTATCAATCATTATTTGTGGCTGTGAATGTTTTCAAAACAAGAAATGGTCTTCTAATCGTTGCTTTTATTAAATGCATAAAACAATTAAAAAATAGAATTTCTTTGCTTTAATTACCGTTTCTGATTTCTTCTTACAAAGTTTATTGTTCCAAATCAATCTTACATATTAAGCCAAACAAAGCTTTTAATCCTTCATTTTCATTTTCTTATCTAGTAAATGTAACGAAGATAGTATTCATATAAAAATTATTTTTCATACAAAAGCATTTATAAATTCTTGCTTTGGTTCACACTTCCCATAATAAAAGCAAGAAGTTTTTTCATTACGTTCCTTCTTCTTCACTCCCGGCACCACTCACAACATTTCTTGGCAACTCCTTCTTTGTTTTTAACCCCAAGCTTTTAAGTTTTGTAGCCTGCAATACCAAATTATCGTTGCCGGTACTTAGCTGCTTGTAAGCTTCTGTATATTTTCCTTGTGCTTTTTCTAAGTGTTCGCCTACATCATTTAAGTTGGCTACAAAGCTTACAAATTTGTCGTACAGTTTTGCTCCACGTTCTGCAATTTCCAAAGCATTTTGGTTTTGGTATTCCCGCTTCCACAAATCCACAATCAGTTTTAAAGAAGTAATTAAGTTGGTAGGGCTTAGCAATAAAATTCTCCTATCATAGGCAAAATTCCACAAGTCTGTATCTGCCTGTAATGCGGCAATATAGGCAGGTTCGCTTGGTATAAACATCATTACAAAATCTAAACTTTTGTTGTAATCATCGTATCCTTTGGCACTAAGTGTTACAATATGTTTTTTTATGCAAGCAATATGTTCTGCCAACTCCGTCACTCGGGTTTCTTCCTCTGTAGCGACTATGCATCTTGTAAAAGCATTCAACGATACTTTTGAGTCTATAATTACATTTCTATTATCGGGGTATTTTATTACTGCATCGGGGCGCATTTTTTTATCTTCGGCATCAGATCGCAGTGGCACACCGTTTTCATCCATTAATTGGTGCTCCATAAAATACTCTCTGTCTTTTACAAGCCCCGATCTTTCCAATATATTTTCTAAAATCATTTCGCCCCAGCCGCCCTGTGTTTTAGATTCACTCTTTAAAGCCTTGGTAAGGTTATGCGCTTCTTCGCTTATTACTTTATTTAACTGTGCAAGTTCTTTTACTTTTTCGCCCAACGAAAATCGCTCTTTAGATTCCTTGTCATACACTTCTTCTACTTTGTTTTTAAACTCGGTTATGTTTCTACCCAATGGCTCCAATATGTTGCTCAAGTTTGTTTTGTTAAGCTCAGTAAATTTTTCTGTTTTGGTATCCAATATTTTGTTGGCAATGTTTTCAAACTCGGTATTAAATTTTTTGCCGAGTAATTCCATTTCACTCTTTTGTGTTTGTAACTTTTCTGCAAGGGCATCGTTATTTGCATTTGCTGTAGCTAGTTGCTGGTTGCTTGCAGTAAGCGCATTTTTTACTGTAGTCAATTCTTCATTTGCAGTTTCTGCCGTTGTGTTCTTTTCCACAATGGTTTGCTGTGCTGCTCGTAAATCTGCCTTGGCTGTAGAGAATAAATTGTTTAAAGTCGCTAATGCTGCCGCTTCTGTTTGTATGTTTTGTTTAAGTCCAACAAGCTCTTTTGTTTGTTCACCCAAATGTTCATTCGCCGTTGTGAGTTGCACATGTGCAGTTGCCTTGTAAACATCGAACGCTTTTTCTAGCTCGGCATATTTTTGTACTGCTGTAACTTTCTCCGCTTGTGCGGCGGCAGTTGCTTTAGCTTTAGCCAACAACCAACCGAGTATGGCGCCTACCAAAATGCCAATGGGTATGTATATTGTCTCAATCATGGCGTTGTTATTAATTGTTTTTAATGGTTTTGTTTTAGGATAAGTTGGGTGTGGTAAGGTTTGTTTTCTTTTGCTTCATCATCATATTATTCAAAGCAAAGTAGCGTCTATTTCGTTGCTCAATTTTTTAGGAACTTGTACTTAATCTGCAAAAAATTTCCATTTTCTTACGATATCGTTTATTTGATCAATAATGGCTTCCGATTTTTATTTTCAGCAATCATTTCAGCATCGAAGCTTGAAAGAATGTTTTTGGAGATACATCCTTGAAGCATTTATACGGTGCTTGAAGCAAAAAAAAGCTAGACTAATAACCAAAGGAACAATTTACACAACTGCAAAGCGATTAACAAACCCCACCATAATAGAAAGCCCCCTAACTGCTAATTCCAAATTAAGAATTCCCAATCAAGAACTCCCCTTCACCTCCTCATAATCAATATAATCTCCTGCAGGTGCGCTAGCTTTTTTCACAGGTTCTTGTGGCCTTGTTTGTTGCTGTGCTTGTTGTTGCTCCTTCATTTTGGCTTGCATATTATTGAAAGTGCCTTTCATTTGCTTAGATGCCTTGTACAAGGGTATGATGAAGTTAAAAATAACCACATACAGTAGATATACCACAACCAATTCTCCTATTAATTTAAACATAATGCAAAGTTATATTGCACAACAATATCATGCTGTTAAATTTTTACAAGTGGTAAAGCCTATTACTTGCTAATTAAATTGGATAAAGCCGACCAATGTTATTTCAATTATTTGTTTCAACTAAAAGGGCTAATAACATACCCAACGATTGAAAGCATCAACTAGAAAGGAACTTGGTAAAAACATGCGATGCATTTCTCTTCGTGTCTTTGCGCCTCCTCCTATCGGCGGATAGGTTCGTGGTAAATCTTTTTTCAAAGCGAAGCTGAAAACATTTTTTTCATTATAAAAGCAATTAGCCCAGATAAAAAGCCATTCATTTGGCAGTTTTAGGAATGATATGTATATTTGCAACAGATTACGAAGCGAAAGGAAGGGGACCAATGGTTCCCTTCTTCTTTTATCTAACAACATGGCAGCATTAAAAAACATAGAAATTATAGAAAGCTTACTAGATAAGTTACTCTTTGATGATATCTTTTTGGTAGAAATAAAAGTAAAACCTACCAATAATTATAAGATTTATTTAGATGCAGACAGTGGCTTAGGCATTCAAAATTGTACCAAAATAAACAAAGCATTGTACAAGCATTTGGAGGCAATGGAATTATATCCCGAAGGAGATTTTTCTTTAGAAGTATCTAGCGCAGGGCTAGATCAGCCACTAAAAATGCACAGGCAATATGTAAAAAATATTGGTAGAGCTGTAGAAATAATTTTGAATGATGATTCAGAAAAAGAGGGATTGCTTACAGATGTAACAGAGGAAGCAATAACAATTGAATACACAGAAGGAAAAGGAAAAAAAGCAGTACAAGTAACACTTTCCATTCCCTTTGATACAATAAAAGAAACAAGGGTTCAGATAAAAATTTAACAATAAACCCCTAGGCCTGTGGGGCAATAATTACAGTAGGCAAAGATTATGGCAAGCATTAACTTAATAGAATCTTTTCAGGAATTTAAAGAAGCAGAAAATATTGATCGTCCCACCCTTATGAAGGTTATGGAAGATGTGTTTAAAACACTCATTCGTAAAAAGTATGGTAGCGATGATAATTTTGATGTTATTGTAAACGACCAAAAAGGGGATTTAGAAATTTTCCGTCGTCGTACAATTGTAGATGATGATGATTTGTACAATACCCTTACAGAAATAGAACTTAAAAATGCCATTTTAATAGAGCCGGATTATACCGTAGGGGAAGAGTTGTACGAAGAAGTAGATATACAAAAAGAATTTGGACGTAGAGCCATACTTGCAGGCAAGCAAACGCTTGCAGCACGTATAAATGATTTGAAGAAAAATATCTTAATAAAGAAATACGAAGAGCGAGTAGGCGAAATAGTAAGTGGAGAAGTTTATCAGGTATGGAAAAAAGAAGTGCTTATTTTAGATGAAGAAGGTAATGAAATGTTGTTACCAAAATCTGAACAAATAGGTGCCGATTATTTTAAGAAAGGTGAAACAGTAAGAGCTGTTGTAAAAAAAGTAGAATTAAAA
>JANMFB010000029.1:0-3501 GCA_031377605.1 Ferruginibacter sp. | reverse complement strand
TCTTTTACAATACCTACTTGTCTATTTTGATTCATTTTTACTTTGTCGCCTACCTTTATCTCGCCAGATACTTCAATAAATTTTTCGTTTAATTTTTTCTTTTGGGTTTGAACTTGCATTTTCTCTTTTTGATTAAAGAGTAGCGCCTGAATCATTTTTACAACGGCTGACTTATCTTCTGCTTTTCGCCACTCCACTATCATGGCTTTAAGCCTTCGCTCCATATCTCTTAAGTAATCAATTTTATCAGAAGCTATTTTATTTTGTTCCTGCATGCGCTCCATTTCTTGTTTATGCAATTCCTTTTTTAAAGCTATTTGCATTTCTTTTTTCAAGGCCTCGTTTTCTTTTACAAGTTTATCAAGCTCAATTTTTTGTGCTTCAACTTTTTGTAAATCTTGCTCTGTGTTGTTCAATAGTTTATCTAACCGAAATTGGTCTTCATCAACTAATTTTCTTGCTCGGCTAATCAATTTTTTATCTAAGCCAATACGTTCTGCGATAGAAAAAGTGTAAGAACTACCTGGCTTGCCTATTTGTAATTTATACAATGGGACTAATTTTTCTTCATCAAATTGCATAGCTCCATTTATAATGCCACGCACTTTGTTTGCCATTACTTTTAAGTTCAAATAGTGTGTTGTTACTATACCAAATGCATGTTTAAAAGCAAGCTCCTCCATAATAACTTCTGCAAATGCACCCCCAAGGTTTGGATCACTACCGCTGCCAAGTTCATCTATAAAAAACAATGTTTTACCATTTGCAGTTTCTATAAAATGCTTCATGTTTTTTAAGTGAGAAGAATAGGTACTTAATTCAAATTCTATACTTTGGGTGTCTCCTATGTGTATGAGCAATTGCCTAAAGATGCCCATAGTACTATCGGGGCTTGCAGGCACAAGTAAACCACTTTGCAACATAACTTGCAACAAACCTACCGTTTTCATCGTTACCGTTTTGCCACCTGCATTTGGGCCACTTATAACTAAAATACTAGCATTATCATTTAATAAAATATCTGTAGGGTATGTTGGTTTGTTTTGTTTTTTATTATAAAGAAACAATAAAGGATGGTATGCTTTTATCAAATGCAAATGAGAACGCTCTACCAACATTGGGTAAAAGGCATTCATATCTTGTGCAAGCTTAGCTTTAGATCTTATAAAATCATACTCTCCTCCAATATCGTGATAGCTTTTTAAGAGTGGAGCATACAAACTCATATTTTTTGTAAGTGTTCGTAATATTCTATTTATCTCTTTTGTTTCTTCATATTCCAATGAAAAAATCTCGTTGTTTAGGTCTGTTGTTTCTTCAGGCTCAATAAAGGTTGTTTTACGGCTATCACTCTCGCTATGCATAACACCCTTTACCATTCGCTTCTGTTCTGCATTTACAGCTAGCACTCTCCTACCATTCATAAAACTTTCTTCAATATCTGCCAAATAACCTTGCTTATTAAGGCGAGAGACTATTCTATCAAAAAGCCTACGAAGTTCATTGCGCTTTTTGTAAAGCTTCATACGGATGTCGTAAAGATCATCACTCGCTTTGTCTTTTACAATACCTACTTCATCTAAAATTTCGTCTATTAAAATCTTAATATTCTTTTCGTAATAATTCTGATCAATCACTTTACTAAGTCCGGGAAATGATTCTCTCACATCTATCGTAAACCAACGAAAAATACTTTCTGCATTATTAGTAAGTCTACGTATAAGCATAAACTGCTCGCCACTTAAAGATGCTCCCGGAATACCAAGTAATTTTAATTCTCTAGAAATATTTGTTGTAAAATCATTAGGAAAATTCCCCCCTACATCCAAAATACTTTTAAACTCATGTGTCTGCTGCAATTCAGTTTCAATAAAATCTTTTTTGGTATGTATGCGTAATTGTTCCGCCTTTGTTTTTGCATACTCTGTACGGCCATGCAATGCTAACAGTTCTTTTATTTTATCGAACTCTAATTGCTGTAAGGCGGATTCGGGGAAAAATTTCATTTTTTTAATTTCGTTTTTATTGCCATCGGCAATGTGCACGGGTTACACTTGTGATTACTTGAAGGCAACCCAGACTGGGTTACATAATCTATTACTTTATCTATTGCATTATAAAAGCTGAATAAAGATAGAATTACGAAGGCTGCGATACTCCTTCGGCGTTCAATCTGACACCGAAGATTAATAAAGATCAACTGCTCGGACAAAAAAGAAATAAACTCTGTAAAATAATTCTATAATCCAATCTTGTCCAAGGTAGGGTAATATAAACTTGACTGGCTTCTATAAACTCAGCTAACAACTTCTATAAGACACTAATTCTAATCATCTAACTTCAACACTGCCAAAAATGCTTCCTGGGGCACTTCTACATTTCCTATTTGGCGCATACGTTTCTTCCCTTCTTTTTGCTTTTCCAATAATTTCCGCTTACGACTAATATCGCCACCATAACATTTTGCAGTTACATCTTTACGCATAGCACTTATATTTTCCCTTGCGATAACCTTTGCACCAATTGCCGCTTGTATAGCTACCTGAAACTGTTGTTTATCCAAAAGCACTTTTAGTTTTTCGCATAACTTACGACCAAATTCTTGTGAGCGACTTCTGTGAATAAGTGCACTAAGTGCATCTACTTTTTCGCCATTCAACAAAATATCCATACGTACAATATCTGCTTCTCTAAAACCGATTGGGTGATAATCGAACGAGGCATAACCACGAGTTTGTGATTTTAATTTATCGTAAAAATCAAAAACGATTTCCGTTAAAGGCATTTCAAAAGTAAGCTCTACTCTATCTGGTGTAAGATAACCTTGATGAATAAGCATACCACGTTTACCAATGCAAAGTGTCATAATGTTTCCAATATAATCTGGCTTTGTGATAATTTGAGCTTTTATGAAAGGCTCTTCTATTCTATCTGTTCTGCTTGGGTCAGGCAATGTGCCTGGGTTGTGCACATGAATGGTTTCATTCTTTGTAGTGTATGCAATGAAACTTACGTTGGGTACCGTTGTAATAACGGTTTGTTTAAACTCACGTTCTAAACGTTCTTGAATAATTTCCATGTGAAGTAACCCTAAGAATCCACAACGGAAACCAAAACCCAATGCTTGTGAAGTTTCTAATTCAAAAGTAAGTGAAGCATCATTGAGTTGTAATTTTTCCATACAATCTCTTAGTTCTTCAAATTTATCAGTATCTACGGGAAAAATACCTGCAAAAACCATTGGCTTTACATCTTCAAAACCATCAATCCTGCTAAGTGTGGGATTTAAAACATTGGTTAGTGTATCGCCTACTTTTACTTCTTTTGCATTTTTTATTCCTGTAATAATGTATCCTACATCTCCGCAAAAAACTTGGTCTTTTTTCTCCATACCAAGTTTTAAAATACCAACTTCGTCAGCAAAATATTCTTGATCTGTACTAAAGAATTTTACTTTATCGCCTTTCTTTAAGCTACCACTAAAAATTCTATAATAAACAA
>JANMFB010000359.1:0-1602 GCA_031377605.1 Ferruginibacter sp. | reverse complement strand
TTATTATTCTTTTATGTTTTGCTCCTTCGTAATACTTAAATTAATAAAAGATTATTATGGGTTCAATCTTTCATTACCCCCTGCAAGTTGGTATTTATTTTTTGTTTCAAATTATTATACTTCTGATCATGTTTTTTTTCTAAGAATATTATGGACTTTATCTGTAGAAGAGCAATTTTACTTAGTTTGGGGTATTTGCTTATTTTATTTTCAAAAGCATTTGCCTTTAGTAATCTTATTATTTACTTTCATTAGTTTGCTTTTCAATTTTTGGGGTGCATTAACAAATGCAGCTATTTATCTTAATACACTTTCCTATTTATTTGATATGATGGTAGGGGCATATGCTGCTTATTCTCTAGTGAAAAATGGCACTTTGGTAAATCTTATTATAAAAATTAAAAAGACTAGAGCAATAATATTTTATTCTTTTCTTCCGCTGCTTTTTATTGCCTATTTTTTATTAAATAATCTACTTGGAGGAGGATTAAATAAAGTATTAGAAGAAGTAATTAGAGAGATTTTTGTAATTTACTGCGGTTTTGTAATTCTGCATCAAATGGTATCTGAAAAATCTTTTTTCAATTTATCTAGTAATAAATTTCTTGTTTACACAGGTAAAATATCATTTGGTTTATATTGCTTACATGGTATAGTAATCACAGTAGGCACAATTTTCTTTAATAAAATAAATTTAAAAATCCCCAATGTTTATCAAGTATTAATTTTATTAGGGGTTACGTTTCTGTTTGCAACTTTTAGCTATTATATATTGGAAAAACCTTTTTTAAGATTAAAAGATAAGCTGAGGAGAATATAATTATGAATTCATCCTAACCACATACTTCCCAACCATATCAAACTCCAAATTTACTTTATCGCCCATTTGTAACGTATGCATATTTGTATGCTCGTACGTATAAGGAATGATAGCTACAGTAAATGTATTTTCGGTAATATTAAAAATGGTAAGGCTAATGCCGTTTAACGAAATTGAGCCTTTCTCAATGATAAGGTTCGTAAACTTTTTATCAAATTCAATGGTATATTCCCAACTTCCATTTTTTTCTTTGTAATCAACGCATGTGCCTAATGTATCTACATGGCCTTGTACAAAGTGACCATCCACTCTTCCTCCAAAGGTTATGCATCTTTCAAGGTTTATCACAGTGCCTTCTCTCCAATGGTCAACCGTTGTTTTAAGAATGGTCTCTTCTATTGCAGTCACTTCATATTCATCGCCATTTATACGCTCTATTGTTAAGCAAACACCATTATGAGCAAGGCTTTGGTCTATTTTAAGTTCTTTTGCTATGGGAGCAGCAATGGTTATAGTAACATTGGTTCCCGTTTTTTTTATGGCTTTTACAACGCCAAGTTGCTCTATAATTCCTGTAAACATGTTGCAAATTTCGGTTTTTGTTGATTAAATTCATCATTTAAACTAAAAGCTAAATATTATGACCGAAAATGAACAATCAAACAAAATATCTTCCCTTAGCGAACTTTGCGATAACTTTTGCCTCTTTGCGGTTATAAATTAAAAACTTAGCTTCTTTTCAGTTTTTATTTCTTTTTTAAGAAAAAACTTCTATATTTGCA
>JANMFB010000357.1:0-3008 GCA_031377605.1 Ferruginibacter sp. | reverse complement strand
CAATGCACCTAGTGCAGAACCACGGATAACAGGCATTGTATCGCCAGGGAAGCTGTAATAAGTCATCAATTCACGAACTTCCATTTCAACTAGGTCAAGCAATTCTGCATCGTCAACCAAGTCAACTTTGTTCATGAAAACTACCAGAGCAGGTACACCTACCTGACGAGCCAAAAGGATGTGCTCGCGGGTTTGTGGCATAGGTCCGTCAGTAGCAGCTACCACTAAGATAGCACCGTCCATTTGGGCAGCACCTGTAACCATGTTTTTTACATAGTCAGCGTGGCCTGGACAGTCTACGTGTGCGTAGTGTCTTTTTTCAGTAGCGTACTCTACGTGAGACGTATTGATTGTGATACCTCTTTCTTTTTCTTCAGGAGCACCATCAATATCGTCATAGTTTTTCTTCTCCGCTAAACCTCTTTTTGACAAAACATCGGTTATAGCGGCTGTAAGTGTTGTTTTTCCATGATCCACGTGACCGATGGTACCAACGTTAAGATGGGGTTTATCCCTCTTGAATGATTCTTTTGCCATTGTTTAATTTTTAATATTTGTTTTGAAAATTAGGTTTCATTTAGAGTCTGTTAACCATAGACTTTTATTTTTCAATCTTTTCAGATTAATATTTAATTGTTGAGCCACCAATGAGAATCGAACTCATGACCCCTTCCCTACCAAGGAAGTGCTCTACCCCTGAGCTACGGCGGCTTAGCACATCTCAGTGGGCAAATTGCAGTTTACAGTATTAAAACTGTAAACTGCGTGCCTAATGAGCGGAAGACCAGGCTCGAACTGGCCACCTGAAGCTTGGAAGGCTACCGCTCTACCAAATGAGCTACTTCCGCTGGTACAATTTGCTGATGCGATAATTAGCTAATATGCTAATTCAAAACATACAACTTTAAAAGAACTTTTTTAACTAGCAAATTAGCATTTTGGCTAATTCGAAAATTAATTTTTTGTGGGCAGAGTAGGTTTCGAACCTACGTACTCTTACGAGAACAGATTTACAGTCTGTCGCCTTTAACCACTCGGCCATCTACCCGGATAATATAAAAAACGTTACAAAAAATTTGTATACCCTTCTTGTGAGCCGAAAACTGGAGTCGAACCAGCGACCTACTGATTACAAATCAGTTGCTCTACCAACTGAGCTATTTCGGCTTATTTAGTGTAAAGAACTATTTCTAAAAAAGATAAAAAATATTCTTGTCTTTTTTTCGGAATGCAAATGTAAGTGAAAAATATTAATAGAAAAATTTTGTAAACTAATTTTTAATAAAGTTTTCCATATTTGATTAACAAAAAACCCGTTTTTGATAAAACGGGTTCATAAATAATTAACATTATTGGTTAAGCTGCTACCTTTTCTTTCTTTCGCTTTATTTGGCTAATAACTGCATCTAATGCTGCATCAAAGCTTTCTTCAAATGATTTTGAAGAATGTTTTACAAATAAATCATGCCCGGGAATACGAACTTTAATTTCTGCAACTTTATCTTTTATATTATGTACAACATTATCCAACTTTAAATACACATCTACTTTCGTTATTCGGTCGTGGAACTGAGTAATTTTAGGACACTTGGTCTCAATGTGATCTATAAGTTTACTGTCTGCATCAAAGTGCACTGTCTGAATGTTTATCTTCATACCTCATTTTTTTGTTTGTGAATAAAAAATAATAAGTAAGATTAGGGCATAGGCAAACAATTGTTCTTATAATCAGAGAATAAATTTAATGGAAATTTAATCCTAAAAAAAATATTTTTTTCGTTTAATCAAGCCTTGGGATGTGCTTTTTTATAAACGTCTTTTAGTTTTTCTATGGTATTGTGCGTATAAACTTGCGTAGCTGCAAGGCTACTGTGCCCAAGCAACTCTTTTACAGCATTCAAATCTGCTCCATTGTTCATTAAATGTGTTGCAAAACTATGCCTTAGAATATGGGGACTTCTTTTTTCGATTGTTGTAACTTGGCTTAAATACTTTTTTACGATATTATAAATAGTCTTGGGATCTAGCGGCAATCCTTTATTAGAAACAAAAAAGGTGTTTTCTTCATCCTTGCCAAAAAGCTTCTTCTTTTCTGCAATATAAAACTGAAGGCTTTTACTTAACTCTTTGTTTATGGGAATGATACGTTCTTTATTTCCCTTACCAAGCACTTTAACCTGGCTATTCATATAATCAATATTGTATTCTTTTAAGCCAATGAGTTCAGCTTTTCGCATTCCGGTGTTATAAAGAACCTCCAAAATTATTTTTTCGGTGAGTCCTTTAAAATCATCTGAAAAACTAATTTGAGTAAACAAATCATATGTATCATTTTCTTCTACAAATTGAGGTAACCGCTTGGGGGTCTTAGGTGAGATAATGGCTGTAACAGGGCTAACTTTTACAATTTCATTTTTCAATAAATACTTAAAAAATGAACGAAGTGTGGAAATTTTACGATTGATAGAACGAGAACTCATTTCATTATCCTTCATGCCGGCTAGCCATGAGCGGATAAAAGATGCTTTTATTTGATTTATATCAACTTCACCAAATTCTTCATATAGAAAAATGATAAATGCTGCCAAATCATTTTGATATGATGTAATGGTATGCGCACTATAGCGTTTTTGAAAACGCAGATGGTCTAGGAATTCCTCTTGATATTGATTTAAACTTAGGGACATAAAAAAACTGATGATAAAGTTAGTGATAACTCATCATCAGTTAGTAAAATATCTTTTAAAATAAATTAGTCGAATTTACCTTCAGAAAGTTTTTGCTTGTAAACAGCTTTCAAAACTTTTGTACGATTGCGGATAGATGGCTTAATAAAAGCTTGTCTTTCTCTTAGTTG
This sequence comes from Ferruginibacter sp., assembly GCA_031377605.1. Taxonomy (GTDB): domain Bacteria; phylum Bacteroidota; class Bacteroidia; order Chitinophagales; family Chitinophagaceae; genus Ferruginibacter. The sequence goes on along the minus strand of JANMFB010000357.1, from coordinate 151 downwards.
TAAAAGCGTTTTGCTTTTTTCAAATTTCTTTTTGTACTTCTTAAGTGCTTTGTCTATGTTTTCGCAGTCTTTAGAATCAATTATTAACATGTTGTATATACCCCCTTTTTGGTGAATTAGGAGTGCAAATATAGAAGTTTTTTCTTAAAAA
>JANMFB010000330.1:0-3698 GCA_031377605.1 Ferruginibacter sp. | reverse complement strand
AATACTTTTTATAATTTTTTAGCAGATTCATTAAAACTGCAACCAATTACCGTTTCTGCTAGAACCAATTTGTTTGACAAAGTTACCATAAGTGCTGATGCTAGATTCGACCCTTATGAAGTAAACAGTTTAGGAAATCCTATAAACAAATACATTATTGGAAATCAATTTTCTTTGGGTAGGCTAACGAGTGCATCTGCAGCATTACAAACAAGTTTTAAGGGTGGAGACAAGTCTAAAAAGAGCAACACAGTAAATGGTCAACCAAAAAATAATTTAAGAGATGAAGGAATAACTGATGAAGAGTTTCAAAGAGAAGCTACCTATATTCGAAATAATCCTGCAGAGTTTGCAGACTTTGAAATTCCTTGGAATATAGATTTAGCCTACTCACTAAGTTTGAATAAAAATTTTAATAAATTGACCGGAGGGTTTATTTCTACAATTACTCAGAGCGCTACTTTTAATACATCTGTAAATCTTACACCAAAATGGAAAGTGGGTGCAAATGGAACTTTTGATATAACCAACAAAACGCTTGGAGTATTGAGTATGTATCTTACTAGGGATTTACATTGTTGGCAAATGGCAATCAATATTTCTCCGGTCGGTAGGTCTCGTTTCTTTAGTATAAATATAAGTCCAAAATCTCCTATACTTAGAGATTTAAAAGTTAACCGTACGAGAACTTTCACAGATTTTTAAAAACATTCAAACAATATATACTGAAATATTAAAGTGATGCTAAGTTTATGTTTGTGTTACTCCGCCGCTTTCGGACTTTGTGCTTCAACAAATCCACTTTCTTTCACAAAAACTTCATACATCATTTCAAAAACTTTTTTATTCAAACTTTTTGTATCTATATTTTCTGATGAAACTGTAGGCAAAAAAATCATTTTTAATTTTGTAGGTTTTAGATAAAATGATTTGTTGATAGGCATTGCTTTATTTGTTCCCAATAATACACAGGGAATTATTTGCTTTTTTGTATCTATTGCTAACTTGAAAGCACCGTCGTAAAATTCTTTTAAAGGCTTTCCTGTTCTATTTCTTGTACCTTCTGGGTATAAGCACATGTGTATGCCTTGTTGTAAAATTGATTTCATTGCGTCGTAGCTTTTCACCCTGCTTTTTTCATCTTTTCTATTTACCATTATGCCGCCACGTTTGTAAAACCACTTAAAAATAGGAACTTTGGCAAAACTGTCTTTTGCTATTGTTTTATTACCCCCAGGTATAAATGGTGCAGATAAAGGCACATCTAAAAATGCATTGTGGTTATATACAACAATGTAGTTTTCACCATTTTTAAAATTCTCTTTTCCAATTACTTTTAATGGACAACCTATAATGAATAACCAAAATCTTATCCAAACTCTTGATACTGCTATAAAAAAATCTTGTCCCTTTTTATAATCTTTATACAAATAGGAAAGCATTGATGGGCCTACAATAATAAGGAATGTAACAATAAAAGTAACTAAGCCCCACAAAGCCCAAATACCTCCAAGAATATTTTTTATAATGCGCATGTTTGATTTATTTTTTTCCACGAATGGAACGAATTTAAACGATTTTTTTTGAACTGATTACAAAAATTGCAAAATGAAACAATTCCATTTTATTCGTGAAAATTCGTGCAATTTTTGGCTAAGCAAAAACTATATGTTATCTAACTGTCCAATCTATCGGTGGTTGTTTTAGTTGCACTAATATAGCATTTGTTTTAGAAAAATGTTTACAGTCCCAAAAACCATTGTGAGCAGAAAGTGGTGAAGGGTGGGCAGCTTGTAAAATGAAATGTGAATCAGCATTTATCAAAGATTTTTTTTCTTGCGCAAATTTTCCCCATAAAATAAAGATTACATTTTCTCTTTGGTCAGAAATTGTTTCTATCACTGCATTGGTAAATTTTGACCAACCAATTTTTGCATGGCTTAACGGTTCTCCGTCTCTCACAGTAAGCGCTGCATTTAACAACAAAACGCCTTGCCTTGCCCAATGGGTAAGGTCGCCAATGGTTGGTATTTCCAAGCCAATATCTGTTTTTAATTCTTTGTAAATATTAGCAAGTGATGGTGGAGGTTTTACGCCTTGCAGCACAGAAAAACTTAGACCATGCGCTTGGCCTTTGCCATGGTAAGGGTCTTGCCCTAGTATTACAACTTTTACTTTATCAAATGGCGTTTCGTTAAATGCATTAAAAATTAAAGAGCCTGGAGGGTAAATTGTTTTACCTAGTTCTTTTTCTGTTTTTAAAAAATGAATAATTTCTTTGAAATATGGTTTATCAAATTCTGGCTGTAAAACCGCTTTCCAAGAATCGTGTATTTGAACTTTTGTGTACATAGTATCCGGTGACAGTTTTATTTGTAAACTAAAAGCTAGAGCAAGACAAAAGAAAAATTCAATTACATACCTTCGGCCATATCTAATACATCTTGTTCCATTTTCTTTTTATAAACAGAAAGTTTATTGGAAAGTTGGTCATCAGTAGTGGCAAGTATTTGTGCTGCTAATATGCCTGCATTTTTTGCAGCGTTTAAAGCCACAGTAGCTACAGGCACTCCGTTTGGCATTTGTAAAATAGAGAGGATAGAATCCCAGCCATCAATTGAATTGGAAGATTTTACGGGTACACCAATTACAGGAAGTGTTGTGTAAGCGGCAACCATTCCTGGTAAATGCGCCGCCCCACCTGCACCTGCAATAATTACTTTTATACCTTTTGCTTTTGCTTCCATTGCTAAGGTACGCATGCGGTCGGGTGTGCGATGAGCAGAAACAACTGTCATTTCAAAAGCAACTCCAAATTCTTTTAAAATATCTGCGGCAGTTTGCATTACAGTGAGGTCAGATTTACTGCCCATTATGATGGCTACTTGGTTCATTTTGTAAAGTTACGGGTTATGAGTTGTGGGTTTAAGTGTTATAGGTTATGAATTGTAAATGCATATTTTATTACCTTAGAATTGTGAATTGAACATCGATTATTTAAAATTTATACTTAGATATTCCTTATTATACATTCATCGTTTTACATTTCTATTTCGAAATCACCTTTACCAAATGTTTAATCTGATTTGCCTTGTGCAACAACTCTTGCCTTTCGCTGCTGAGTATAGTGATGTGTCCCATTTTGCGACCAGGTTTTGTTTCTTTTTTTCCGTAAATATGCACGAATACATTATCCATTGCCAACACTTCATTTAATCCTTCGTAATGTGCATTGCCAATATAACCTGCTTCACCTACAAGATTTACAATAGCAGATGGTAAAATATTATCTGTATTGCCCAATGGATAGCCAAGTAGCACACGCCACAACATATCAAACTGACTGCTATAACAAGCTTCAATTGAATGATGACCACTATTGTGAACCCTTGGTGCAGTCTCGTTTACCCATACATTCTCATCTTTATCTACCAATAATTCTACAGCGAAAATACCAGGGCTTTTAAGTTCTTTTACAACTTTAAGTGCAATGGCCTCTGCTTTCCATCCTATCTTTTCTGCTACTTTTGCTGGCGAAAGTTGATAGCTAAGTAAGTTTAATCGAGTATCTACAATCATGTCTACTGCCTCGTAAATGACTGTTAGCCCTGTTTGACTAACAGCAATAATCATAGAAAGTTCATTCTGTATCTCTATCATTTTTTCTAATACAGCAGGTGCATCAAAACCATGTTCAA
>JANMFB010000324.1:0-1592 GCA_031377605.1 Ferruginibacter sp. | reverse complement strand
CTTTTAAGTTTAAAAATACAGCAAAGAAAATGGCTTAAACTTTAAATCAGTTTAAGCCATTTTCTTTAGAGGTAGTTTTTCAGTGCCCTCTAATTTTAGGCCCGGTATTTTTTTGAGTTTATCTGAACTATGGTATAAATGAGTGAAGAAATTGCGGCACCTACCACGGCAAGTATAATATCTTTTTGAGCATCCCAAGGGTCACCTTGTGTAGCTACATAGGTTTCTCCAGTTACACTATCTGTAAAAACTGAAACGCCCCACTCAATCAATTCAAAAACAGTAGCTAGGCATAATATGCTCATATTGGCTAGTAAAAAAATAAACCCTTTTTTATTTGAAAATTTTGTGGCAATAATTTCTACAAAAGGAAAGAGCATTAAAAAGCCAAAGCTAAAATGTACAATCCTATCGTAAGGGTTTCGTACTAAATGATACTTGTTTTGTAACAGTATTCCTAATTCGTTTTTTGTATAAGCGGCCTTTGCTCCATAAATATGAAGGAATAAAAAAGAAAAAATGCAAACCAATGCTAGGTTAGAAAATGAAAATTTTTTTCTCGTAAACAATAATCCTGCTATAAAAATTATTACAAGTATGTTTTCTATCCACCAATCTTTTGAGTCTGTAGCAGTAAAATAAAACCAAAGCCAGGCTACACAAAAGGCGGCATAAATAATTTTATTAAAATTGCTTGGTGTCTGTGATCTCTTGTGTGTGTATTTACTTAATGTGTGTATCATAATTATTAACATGTTTTATTATGTCAAAATTACTTTGATATTTAAGGAAACGCTGTTGACATTTGTCAATAAATAATACGGTTTTTATTTTATTTTGCTAAGCTTACTCCTTGTTCGGCTGAGTGTTTCGGGTGTAATATTTAAAAAAGATGCGATATATTTTTGAGGAATTTGCCGCATGAAGTTTTCATAATTTTCTAAAAAATATAGATATTTTGATATTGCATCATGCTTACGAAGCATGTATAAGCGTTGTTCGTTATTATAAAAGTATTGCTCGGTAATTAATCTTGTATGATAATTAAACTCAGGAAATTTTTGATAAATAATTTGTAGCTGATCAAATGTAATTTTTGCTAAAGTACAATTTGCTAAAGCGTCAATAGATTCTGTAGCGGGGGTTTGTGTAAAAAAACTACCAGGCGATATTACAATGTGACTTGTAAACATAATGCGAGAGGTAATTTCCTTCTCGCCAATATTGTGGTAAGAGCGCAAAAGCCCATTTGCTAAAAACCATAAGTTTTTACAAACATCACCTTCTTTTAAAAGCATAGCGTTTTTTTGAACCTCTACCACAACAAAGCTATTTATTAATGCAAGTTCCAATGCTTCGCTAATTGGTTCAATAGCTCGAAGCATTACAAGTAAAGGTTCAAGTAAGGTTTTTGTGTGATGCAAGTATATTATTCTTTTAGAGAATAAATATAATCTACTTCTCAGTTACAAAAATGGATTTTTCCATTTTGCATCTACATATACATTAGTGCCTGTAAGTGTTCTCATAAAGGCAACAACATTTATTACTTCTTGCGCTGTTACATTTAATTTTTGGCCTACGCCGCCGGG
>JANMFB010000254.1:0-2430 GCA_031377605.1 Ferruginibacter sp. | reverse complement strand
TACAACAAAGTGCAGTAAAAAAATATGCAGTTGAAAATAATTTACACATTCTACAACCTGAAAAACTAAAAAATCCTGAATTTTTAGCTGATTTAAAATCTTTGAATGCAGACTTACAAATAGTAGTCGCATTCCGTATGTTACCAGAAGTTGTTTGGAATATGCCCCCTATGGGCTCAGTAAACTTACACGGAAGTTTATTACCAAAATACCGTGGAGCTGCTCCAATAAACTGGGCAGTAATAAATGGAGAGAAAGAAACAGGTGTAACTACTTTTAAACTCCAACAAGAAATAGATACAGGAAATATTTTAATGCAAGCTAGTTTCCCTATATGTGAAAATGATACCGCAGGTGACATACATGATACTATGAAGGAGGTAGGAGCAACAGTTTTAGTAAAAACAGTGAAAGCACTGGCAGAAAATTCGATCACAGAACTACCTCAATCTGACTTCTCAAACCTTTTATCTAGCAACGCACTCCATGCGCCCAAAATATTTACAGAAACATGCAAAATAGATTTTGAAAAAACAACGGAAGAAGTTTATAATCTAATTCGTGGCCTGGCTCCATATCCGAGTGCATATACTTTTCTAGTCGGTAAAAAATTGAAAATATTTACAGCCGAAAAAATATATGAACAACCATCAATTAAACCTGGCGGATATAAAACCGATGAAAAAAGTTTCCTATATTTTGCTTGTAAAGATGGCTACATCAATATAAAAGAAATGCAATTGGAAGGAAAAAAAAGAATGGATATAACAGCGTTTTTAAGGGGTTATCATTTTGAAAAATAAAATATAGGATTTACCATAAATGAAAAACCCAGCATAGCATTTTTAATATTCCTTAATAACTTACACCACAATCGAAATTTGAATTTACACCCAATACTTCTGCAGCGGCATTACTAATCCTTATTTTCAAACCTATATTTTGTTTGAGATCTGGCATAATATCTAACACCTTTGCATATACAAATTTACCGTTTGCCTTGTTAGTAATTTTTACGATACTGCCAGCTTGTGCAGCATTATGCAAACAATAATACTTACCATCACTCCAACCACTTGTGCTTTTAAAAACTCCTGCTGTTCCTTGTTCTTCAGTACCTGTACTTGCATAAGATGATTTAAAAATTCCTCCCTTAAAATCTTTTGCCTCTCCAGTTTCTATTTCTTGAACTTCTTTTACGATTGGTTTTTCTATCACTTCGTCTTTAACAACTGGCTTTACAAGTATTGGTTTCTTAGAAACCTCTTTTTCAATTGGTTCCTCATTAACTACTACAATTTTTTTTGGATCATCAATATTTGCTTTTGCATTATTGTACCCAACAATCAATTCATACCCTTCAGTTAATCCATCAGCAGAAAGATTGTTCCATTGCTTTATATCTTCAATAGTTACATTATACTGTTTGCTTAACCCATATAATGTCTCTTTTTTACCTACCGTATGTTTTATAGGTGTGTTCCCTTTAGGTTTAGTAATATCTAAAGGCTTGGTTGTAGCAATTTCTTTTGTAACTTTTGGACTTTCAATTTTTGGAGCAATAACTTTAGTAGCACCATCAGTAGGTGGAATATTTAATACTTGTCCTATAGCAAGTCCCTTATCATAATCTAGATTATTAAAATTCGCAAGTACCCTTCCATTTACGTTGTATAAACGACCAATACTAGAATAACTTTCTTTTGCAGCTACTTTATGTTTAATTGTTTTCTGTGCAAATAAAAATAATGGTAATAAGAATAGTAGGGATAATAACTTTTTCATTGTGATTTATTTCAGTGGTACAAAGATGCGTGTTTTTCCAATATCTTGATATGAGTTACAATCAAGAATAGGATTCCCTTAATTTTTGCAGAGAGGAAGGGATTCGAACCCTCGATACGTTGCCGTATACACACTTTCCAGGCGTGCTCCTTCAACCACTCGGACACCTCTCTATTTTATCTATTCAACTTGTTTAACCCGATACAAATGGCTGGGAAAAACTTTGTGTTTTGATGGGCAGCAAAAATACAGTTTCAAAAACTATATATCGAATATTTTTTGAGCATTAGTATTTGTTATTAAGTTTACTTCTTCTAAAGTAATATTTTTTATCTCGGCAATTTTTTGAGCAATGTATCTCAAATAACTGCTTTCATTACGTTTCCCTCTAAATGGCACTGGACTAAGATATGGGGCATCAGTTTCTAGCACAATATTATTTAAGTCTATTTGCGAAAGAACATTATTCAAACCGGAGTTTTTATAGGTAACCACGCCGCCTATACCCATGTAAAAGCCTAAATCAATTATTTTTTTTGCTTGTTCGTATGAGCCTCCAAAACAATGAAAAATTCCTCTGAGCTTTGTATGCTTGTACTTTTTTATTACTTCTATTGTTTCCTCTGTAGCTTCTCTTGTATGGAG
>JANMFB010000205.1:0-3688 GCA_031377605.1 Ferruginibacter sp. | reverse complement strand
GTCTAAACGGTTACTAAAGCGGCATTATACCGAAAGTGTATTGGACTAAATAATGATACAATTGGTATAAATTGATTTTTATTCATATCATTTAGTATCTTTCGTTTATAAACTGAAATTATGAGACGAATACTACTTACCCTTACATTTTTATATGCGTTTACTGCTTTTGCACAAAAAAAAGTGCTTACAAATGAAGTAAATGTTGACAGCATTTTGCTTGCAAAAACTAAGTATCGCAGTGTAGGGCCTTACCGTGGCGGAAGAAGCGCAGCTGTTGTAGGTGATCCTAAAAATAAAAATACATTTTACTTTGGAGCCACGGGCGGTGGAGTTTTTAAAACGATAGACGGGGGAAGTAATTGGAAAAACATTTCTGATAAATATTTTGGCAGTAGTATTGGTGCAGTTGCTATTGCGCCGAGCGATAATACAATTTTATATGTGGGAGAAGGGGAAGGTTCACTTCGAGGAAATGTAAGCGAAGGGTTTGGTATGTGGCGCAGCGATGATGCTGGTAGAAGCTGGCGTAATATTGGTTTGAAAGATACCCGTCATATTTTACGCATCATTATCCATCCTAAAAACCCCGATATAGTTTGGGTTGCAGCTATGGGGCATTTGTTTGGACCAAATGAAGATCGTGGTGTTTTTAAAACCACAGATGGCGGGAGAAACTGGAAAAAAGTTTTGTATGTAAATAACCAAACAGGTTGTAGCGATTTAGTGGTAGAACCTGGTAATCCCAATGTGATGTATGCAGGCACATGGCGCATGTTGCGCAGCCCATATACGATGGAGAGTGGTGGCGAAGGAAGTGGGCTTTGGAAAAGTATAGATGGAGGAGAAACATGGAAAAATATTGCAACCCAAAAAGGTTTACCAAAAGGAATTTGGGGGATTGTAGGTGTGGCAGTAGCACCTTCTAACACTGATAAAATTTATGCCATAATAGAAAATAAAGATGGGGGCTTGTTTGTAAGTAATGATGGTGGAGATACTTGGGCATTGCAAAACAGCGACAACAATATTCGCCAAAGGGCATGGTATTACAGCAAAATATTTGTAGATCCTAAGAAGGAAAATGATGTGTATGTGTTGAATGTAAATTTTCTGAAGAGTACTGATGGCGGTAAAGCTTTTAAGAATATAAGCACACCGCATGGCGATCACCACGATCTGTGGATAGATGCGGAAGATGGTAACAGAATGATTATTGGAGATGATGGCGGTGCTCAAACAAGTTTTGATGGAGGTAATAATTGGAGCACTTACTACAACCAACCAACAGCACAGTTTTACAGGGTTAGCACTGATAATCATTTTCCGTATAGGATACTTGGTGCACAACAAGACAATAGTACGGTGCGTATTTTATCACGAAGCGATGGAGGACAAATTACTCAAGATGATTGGCAATCAACAGCGGGAGCGGAGAGTGGTTATGTAGTGGCAGATCCGCTTAATCCTGATGTTGTTTATGGTGGAAATTACAGTGGCTATTTGTCTAGATTAGATCATAAGACTGGAGAAAACAGAGCTGTGAGCGTATGGCCTGATGATCCACTAGGTGGAGGAGCCGATGTAAGTAAATATCGCTTTCAATGGAATTTCCCTATTTTCTTTTCGCCACACAATCCTAAAAAATTATATGCAGGCGGTAATAAATTATTTGTAACAGAAAATGAAGGTGCAAGCTGGAAAGCACTTAGTGGCGATCTTACTACCAACGATAAAAACAGACAAAGAAGTAGCGGTGGAATTATTACAAAAGATAATACTGGTGTAGAAGTATATTGTACCATTTTTACTGCTACAGAATCGGCTTTAGAAAAAGACTTATTGTGGACAGGCAGCGATGATGGGTTGATACATGTGAGCAAAGACGGAGGACAAAATTGGGAAAATGTAACCCCTAAAGACGCTGGACAATGGATGATGTGGAACTGTGTAGAAGCAGATCCGTTTGTAAAAGGCAAAGCTTATTTTGTAGGAACAAAATATAAGAGCGATGATTTTACAGCTTATATATTTAAAACAGAAGACTATGGAAAAACTTGGACTAAAATAGTAAATGGAATTGCACCTACTCATTTTGTAAGGGTAGTAAGGGCTGATAAAAAAGTAAAAGGCTTGTTGTATGCCGGTACAGAATATGGTATGTATATAAGTTACGATGGCGGTTCAAATTGGAAACCCTTTCAGTTGAATTTACCCATAGTTCCAATAACTGATCTTACTATAAAAGAAAATGATTTGGTAGTGGCTACACAAGGAAGATCATTTTGGGTGTTAGATGATTTAAGTGTGGTACAACAAAAAGCAGAAAGTATGCTAAATCAAAATTTAGTTGCATTTAAAGTAAACGATGCTTATCGCTATGATGGTTTTCAAAATTTGAATGCAAAAAATGCAGGTATGAATCCTGCCAATGGTAGCATTATAAACTATTTTGTAAAAAATGCCACAGATTCTAGCAAAGCAAGTATTGAAATTTTTGATAAAAATAAAAAGCAAGTAAAATTGTTTTCTACAACGGCAAAAGAGAAAGAAGATAAAATAGAAGTAAACAAAGGCATGAACCAGTTTGTATGGAACATGCTTTACCCCGCAGGAGAAAAAATTGATGGGCAAATAATTTGGCACGGTACGGTGGGAGCTACAAAAGCTGCACCTGGTAATTATTCCTTCAAAATAAAAGTTGATAAAGATTCTACCGAAGGGAATTTTACCATCAAAGCAAATCCTACATATAATATGACACAGCAGGATTACGATGACCAATTTAATTTCTTGATTACTGTAAAAGATAAATTTAATGACATACAAAAAGGGATAAAACGCATTAAAGTTATTCGCAAGCAAATAAATGATTTCGCAGAACTGCAGGGCAAAGATTATCCAAAAGAAATAAAGCAACAAGCAGATACCATTAATAAACAAATGACATTGGTAGAAGAGGCTTTGCATCAAACAAAAGCAAAAAGCGATCAAGACGTATTGAATTTCCCCATACGATTAGATGATAAAATAAGCGGCTTGTACCATTTTGCAGCAAGCGGTAATTCAGCGCCTGCAAACCAAGTAAAAGAGACTTTTGCAGAACTTGGTGGCCAAGTAGATATACAATTAAACAAGCTTAAAAGCATAATTGAGGTAGATGTGTTAAAGTTAAATGATATGATAAGGCAAAAAGCTTTACCGATTATAGGGGAGAAAAAAGAGTGAGGTTTAATTGATAAGAATATGCACTTTTAGTAAGTGTGTTGAAAAAAATCGATTGATAAAAAATTATACTTTTACAATTCGAAGAATTTTTATTTTATGGGCATCTTTATTATTTCTTTAATATTTATGGGCTTTGGAGCTTTAGCTCAGTCAAGGTTAAAATCTAAATTTTTGCAATACAGTCAATTCCCAACAAGCAGTGGAATGAGTGGAGCAGAAGTAGCTAAAAAAATGCTACATGATAATGGGATTTATGATGTGCAAGTTATATCTACCCAAGGGTTTTTATCAGATCATTATAACCCTACAGACAAAACAGTAAACCTAAGTACAGATGTGTATGAGGGTAGAAATGTATCTGCAGCTGCTGTTGCAGCACACGAGTGTGGGCATGCTGTACAGCATGCAACTGCGTATAGTATATTGCAATTGCGAAGTAAAATGGTGCCTGCTGTAAAAT
>JANMFB010000204.1:0-2956 GCA_031377605.1 Ferruginibacter sp. | reverse complement strand
CGCAAATTGGTATTACACTTATTGCAACAGGTTTTGAACACAAAGATCCATTCCCTAATAGGAGTTTAAATAAAAGTGAAAGTCCTCAAAAAGATGAAAAAGTAATCATGCATTTGGAAATGCCAAGTATTGTTCAGGCTGCGGTATTAAGTCAACCTACTTTGCAATTTGAAGATGAGAGGGCGGAAATAAAAGAAGAAGTTAAGGAGCTCATGGTAGATTCATTAATGCCAACACTTTCTAATGAAGAGTCTGTCGTAGAAATACTTAGTAATAATACTGTGGATAAAACTAATGATGAGCCAATCTTTTTTGAAATATCTTCGAGTGCCGATCAAATACCTGTAGTACAATTTGATACTGATTTTATTGCTCCTTTACCAAAACAAGAAGTAAAAAATAGTACACAAGATATAATTAATACAAAAGATGCTAGCAATACAAGCCAACTTTCGTCGGGAGGCTTTCTGGCAAAACCTACACAAATTTATGTGGAGGAAAAGCCAGTAATTTTAAAATCCACATCGCAAGAGGAACTACTATCAACGCAAGAATCTTTGCAGGCCGACGAACCTGCAATAGATATGCAATTGATAGTTAAAGAATGCCAAGAAACGGCGGAGGTTTTGCCTTCGACCACTGAAACTACTCATGCCTTAATGAGCAAAATTGAAGAGGATCCTGCGATGCAGGACGATTCAGCAGAACTCAGGCGCCGGGCAGCGGAAAGAATTGCGAAGTTGAGAAATCTTTCTTTCAACATGAATGCAGCCGATCCGAATAATGAGTTTGAATCAGTACCGGCTTACCTCCGTCGTAACATGGAAATCCACAACCAGATTGCAGATGTAGAAACATTCTATAGCAATTACACTGTCAAGTCCGACGACAATAATCAAGCAATTATAAATGAGAATCTAAATTCTTTCCTAGAAGGGAAAAAACCTGATTAGTCTAACTAGTTTACCTAGAAAAACCCCGCGTAGATTTATGTGAGTGTGAAAAAGCCCCTTCAATTTTGGAGGGGTTTTTCATTTGGTATTGATAATAAATTTTATTTTAAGATTTATTCCACAATTGCATCAAAATAGTGTAATAATTTCTATTCTAATTCAATTCTTTAAATTTACATTTGTGTTGATTTGGTGATACGAAATCAGCAAAATCTATTCAAATAAATTATTCTTTCTGTGTCCAAAAATGTTAACAAGGTATCTGCTGCGGGGATTATCATTGCACTAGGTATCATTTATGGAGATATCGGTACGTCACCTTTATATGTTTTTAGTGAGATAATAAATGGAAAAATGATTGACGAACTTCTGATTGTAGGTGGTTTGTCATGTATCATTTGGACCCTTACACTTCAAACAACTATAAAATATGTTATTCTTACTTTAAAAGCAGATAACAAAGGAGAAGGAGGAATATTTGCTTTGTACACGCTCGTACGCAGACAGAAAAAATGGCTTGTAATACCCGCAATGATTGGTGGTGCAGCACTCTTGGCAGATGGAATGATAACTCCGCCGATCTCCGTGACAGCGGCAATAGAAGGATTAAATAATATTCCCGCTTTACAAGGTATTTCTACAAATACTATTGTAATGATAGTATTGGGTGTGCTTACGGTTTTGTTTTTTATGCAACGTTTTGGTACTAATTCTATAGGAAAAATGTTCGGCCCTATCATGATTATCTGGTTTGGTATGTTAGCGGTATTGGGTATATCTCATATACCAGAATATTGGGGAATTTTTAAAGCATTTAATCCTTATTGGGGTATAAAATTATTGATTACTTATCCTAAAGGTTTTTGGCTACTTGGTGCTGTGTTTCTTTGTACTACAGGGGCAGAGGCGCTTTATAGCGATTTGGGGCATTGTGGTAGAGCAAATATTCGTTATAGTTGGATAGCTGTAAAAACTTGTTTAATCATAAATTATCTTGGACAAGGTGCATATTTATTAAGCCACAATAATGGTAAAATATTTGCAATGAAAGAGCTGCTAGAATCTCATGGCGGCGCTTTTGCTAAGAGATTTCCATCTGCAATTGAAATGGAGAATCCATTTTTTAGTTTGATGCCACATTGGTTTCTAATACCTGGTATTGTCATTGCTACAGCTGCTGCCATCATCGCAAGTCAAGCATTGATAAGCGGATCATTTACATTGATAAGCGAAGCTATACGTTTAAATCTTTGGCCACGTATGCAAATTAGGTATCCATCGGAAGCCAAAGGACAGTTGTTTATTCCCGGTATTAACACATTATTGTTCCTAGGTTGTTGTGGCGTGGTTTTATATTTTCAAACATCGGGTGCTATGGCTGCAGCCTATGGTTTAGCTATTACTTTATGCATGTTGTCCACTACTATTTTGTTTGCAAATTATTTGGTATCACGAAGAATAAATCCAGGATTAATCTACATATTTTTAGCCGTGTTTGTAACATTAGAAATAAGTTTTTTAATAGCTAACTTAGAAAAGTTCCCACATGGAGGTTATGTAACTTTAATCATAGGAGGATTGTTATTTAGTATAATGTACATATGGTATCGATCTAGAAAAATTAAAAATAGGTATGTAGAATTTGTTAGAGTAGAGGAGTATGTACCCAAAATAGAGGAACTTAGTAATGATACTTCTGTGCCTAAATATGCAACACATTTGGTTTATCTAACTAGTGCAGATAATCCTAAAGAAATAGAACATAAAATAATTCATAGTATGCTCAATGGAAAGCCAAAGAGAGCAGATATCTACTGGTTTGTTCATGTAGATACAATGGACGATCCATACACAAATGAATATTCTGTTACGCATATCATTCCAAACGACATAATTAGAGTAGAGTTTAGATTAGGTTTTAGGATAGCACCAAAAGTAAATTTGATGTTTAAAAAAGTAGTCGAAGATTTGGTAGCAAATAGAGAAGTGAATATTACAAGTAG
>JANMFB010000161.1:0-25288 GCA_031377605.1 Ferruginibacter sp. | reverse complement strand
TATAGAGCAGAATTTAGATTTACAAACAACGGCTACCGTAATCGTTTTAGATATAGAGTTGGTTTAATGTATCCATTTGGGGAAGAAAAAAATGAGTACAAGCCATTTCAAATAAGTGTAAGTAATGAGATTTTTTTTACCAATAAAGAACCCTATTTCGAAAGAAATAGATTCTTAACTAGTTTCAATTATAAACCTTCAAAAGTAACCACATTGCAAGTAGGTTATTTACACCAATTTGATTATAAAATTAATGATGAAACCGGTAGAGATTTTTTAGTGCTTGGCTTGTTTTTCGAAATTAATAATAAGAAATTAATTAAGAAGAACGAAATAGCAATTGAAGAGTATTAAAATAGCGAATATGCAATATTTTGGTAGAGTATAATTTAGATAAAATTTTTTTTTGGAAATACGCACAACAAATTAATTAGGTATTTTTTTAAATATTAGTTTAGAGGTGAATAGTTAGGAATAAAGCCATCTTTCGAGATGGCTTTTTACATAATTTAATTTCAAAGTAAAAATACAATGCTATCTATTTTATCAATTCCAACAATTCACTTTCACTCACATTAAGTAAATTTACTTTTGGTAAACGTTTGGTAAGTGCTCTCCAATTAGCATCTTGGTTATAAATTTTTTGTAACATTGCTGCACCCTCTTTTACTTTTTTATTATTGGCAAGAGTTATGGCAGTCCAATATTGCATTTCTAAATTTTTTGGAAATTGTTTCATTGCAGCTTCATATTCTTCCATAGCCATTTTCATGTTATTTTTTTCGGTAGCTAAATCACCTTTATCCATGTGTTCATAAGCTCTGTAAAGTTTTAAAAGCCTGCTAAGTTCCGCCAAAGGTTTTTCATTATCATCTACCCTTAAATCTATTAATTTCCCTGCCCAAGCATCCGCATTTTTTTTGCCAGATACAACCAATATTGCCGCAGACTGTTTGCCTCTAATATCTCCACCTACTGCTTGTGCGGCCTCGAGTGCAGCTAAAACTCTTTCTGCTAAGGGCTTACCTGCTGCCGCATCGTAAGCTTTTACCATGGCTGGGCAAACTTTATTATTCAACATCATATTGCTCTGCACCGAAAAGTTTTTGCCAACAATGTTGCTTGCAAAATCAATACAACTTTTGCCAGTATATGAATCTACATTTCCATTTACGTCAAGCATAGCAACTTGCCTCACATCTCTTCCTTCATCAGCGGCTACCAAAGTTGCCAATGCTTCTGTGGCTGTTTTATTTTCTTTCATTATCATTAATCCCTTTGCCCCATAACTTTTATTTACAAATGCCTGGGTGGCTACAACGCCTACGCCTGCCTCGCCCCAAGGCACAGCAGTACCTACACTAAACCAATGGCTCTGCACGCCCACAGCCATTTCTCCTGTCACTTCATCTCTTGCCACAATGGAAAAAGTGTGTGCAAATGGTTTGTCTTTTTTAAAAAATTGGGCAAATAAATTTTGTAAAGACAGTAAAAGGATTGCAAATAGAGCTAGCTTTTTCATGGTTTGTGTTTTATTAAATTTACAATTAATTTTTTTAAAGTATAAAAACAAATTGCTACTAAATTTCCAACAATGATTGTCATAATAAATTTGACGCTAACATATATGAATAAAAACAGCATTCAAAATGAATGCTGTTTTTATTATCAAATATTATTATTGGAAACTAATTTTTTTTGTTTTCATACTTTAAATAAATTCTGTGATATGTTCTTTAAAACAAACCTTCAACACTCAAATATCTTTCACCTGTATCATAATTAAAAATAAGCACTTTACTACCTGCAGGAATGTCTGGTAATTTTTTTGCCAATGCAGCCATGGTAGAACCACTACTTATCCCCTGAAAAATACCTTCTTCTTTAGCGGCTCTTTTAGTATATTCAAAAGCTTCATCTTTGCTTACTTGTATTACGCCATCTAAAATAGCTGTGTGTAAATTCTTTGGAACAAATCCTGCTCCAATGCCTTGTATAGGGTGTGGTCCTGGTGCGCCACCACTTATTACAGGACTAAGTTCTGGCTCTACAGCAAAAACTTTTATTGAAGGAAATTTTTTCTTTAATTCTTCACCTACTGCAGTTATGTGACCGCCTGTACCTACACCTGTAATTAAAAAATCTAAACCTTCGGGGAAATCATGTATAATTTCTTGTGCAGTTGTCTTTATATGAATAGCAATGTTTGCTTCATTTTCAAATTGCTGAGGCATCCAGGCATTGGGTGTAGTTTCAACCATTTCTTTTGCTTTTTCTATAGCACCCTTCATTCCTTTTTCTCTTGGTGTTAGTTCAAAACTTGCACCATATACTTCCATCAATTTTCTTCTTTCTATACTCATGCTTTCCGGCATCACCAATATTAGTTTGTATCCTTTTACAGCTGCTACTAACGCAAGGCCTATACCCGTATTCCCACTGGTTGGTTCTATAACAATCGTTTCTTTATTTATCAAACCTTTTTGTTCTGCATCTTCTATCATACTCAATGCAATTCTATCTTTTATGCTTCCGCCCGGATTCGCTTTTTCCATTTTGCTCCACACTTCAATATTTGATGGATATAAACGATTAATTTTAACATGAGGCGTATTGCCAATGGTTTCTAATATATTATTTGCTTTCATATTTTTTATTTTAAATTTCAAAATTTAGCACATCATTTATTTCCCTTCTATCCTTTATTATTGTTTGGTTTTGATGGTACACGATACTAAATGCAGGAACTGATTCTGTAATCCAAGTATTGCCACCAATAATACAATCATGACCAATGACAGTTCCCCCACCAAGGATTGTGCTGCCAGAGTATAATACCACATTGTCCTCAATGGTTGGATGCCTTTTGGTTTTCATAGATTCTTTTTTTACAGCCAATGCTCCGAGGGTAACTCCTTGATATATTTTTACATTCTTTCCTATCGTAGCTGTTTCTCCAATTACAATGCCAGTTCCATGGTCTATTAAAAATGGGCTATCAATTGCTGAGCCCGGATGTATGTCTATACCGGTTAGTGAATGTGCCCATTCGCTCATTATACGAGGAATTAAAGGAATATTTAGTGCATATAATTTGTGCGCAAGTCTATAAGTTGCTATTGCTTTAAAACCTGGGTAAGCAATAATTACTTCATCTAATGATTGCGCTGCCGGGTCACTTTGCCAAATTAGATTTGCATCTTTTAGCAACGATTCCATGATATTGGGAATAGCTTTGAAAAACATATCCGTAATGTTCTCCTTGTTATCTATTTGTTTTAAAAGTGATTTCAGTTGTTGTTGAATTTGTTCTACCTCTTTAGGAATAGACTTTTCATCTATTTGAAATAAAAAATTTAATAAATCATTTATAAAATTACATACCTCCGTTTTGGAAGCTAATGGCTGAGATGAAGTGTAAGATTTAATACTATACATAATTAGTAGACTACAAAATTAAACTAAAATTTATTAAATAATTTTCGAAATGGGGATTTTAATAGATTAACTACAATTTTGAGCGTTTACGTGAAAGCGTTTATTTTGTTATTTATTTTCTGCTATAGCTTTACTTAAAATTAACTTCTATATTTTTATTGGCTTAATATTTTTATAATCGTTTCACCAGCTGTAGTTTAGGGTAGTGACAAGATGAACAAATGAATTGAAATAACTAGTAAAATCAACAAAGGGTAAAAAGCCTTAAGTAGTTTGAGTGAGTTGAATATAGATAAGATACTAAATGAAAAATGGTTTTATTAATCTTAGATAGTTATTACTTTACCCAAAAAATTCTTCGTAAATTCATTTTTCATTCTTAAAAAAATATAATAAATGAAAAACATTCTATCACTACTGCTTTTTACATGCATTATTCTTGTAGGATTTGATGCCCATGCACAAGACAAATCTAAAAGACCAAGCCCACCAGATTTGGTAAAACTTACCCTTTCCTCTGGTGCCCAAATAAGTATAGATTATAGCCGCCCTTCCGTAAAAGGAAGAATAATAGGTGTAGATCTAGAGCCAAAAGATGGAGAAGTATGGCGCACAGGCGCAAACGAAGCAACAGTTTTTGAAACTGATAAACCTGTAAAAATTAATGGTAAAGAACTGCCTGCTGGTAAGTATGCTTTGTTTAGTATTTCAGGTAAAAATGGCTGGATATTTATTTTTAATAAAACTTGGAAACAATGGGGTTCAATGAAATATAATAAGAAAGAAGATGCCTTGCGTGTAGAAGCTAAATCAAAAAAAGCTAACCCTTTTACCGAACAACTAACATTCACGATAGATAAGTCAGGAGAAGTTTCCTTGTTGTGGGGAGATATTAATGTTGGATTCAAGGTTCAATAGTTTTCTAAATTTCTTTAATAAAAAAAGGTTGTCATTCGACAACCTTTTTTTATTAAGTATTTCTTCTTACTAACATAGCAAGTTCAAAAATAGGCTAATAAAAGTTATAACTTAGGCAACTTACTAGTAGTTTCACTTATTTCTTCTTTTATACTCAATGCTGCTCCGCCTGCTGCACCTACTCTTTGTTTCAATATTGATTTTGAGGTTACAAGCACTTTACGAATAGTGTAACTCATGGCATTATTTTGATAACCTGCATCTGCAGCATCTGCATAAATGGTAGCTACATAAGTTTTTCCTGCAGGTAAAAAATCAAAGCTAATATTTGCTACTCTAGGGTTTTCGTCGTTAACTGATCCAATGAACCACTCATTTTTATTTTTTGCTTTTCTAGCAATGGTAATATAATCACCGGGCTCTGCCTCCAATGCCCAACTGTTATCCCAATCTATGGCTACATCTTTTATAAATTGAAACGCATCCAAGTGTTTTGCATAAGTTTCTGGTAAGTCTGCCGCCATTTGTAGAGGACTGTACATAGTAACATACAGTGCAAGTTGGTTTACCAAAGTTGTATTTACTCGAGAGTTATTTTGAGGATTATATTTACTTACATCCATTTCAAAAATACCTGGTGTATAATCCATTGGTCCACCTAGCAACCTAGTAAAAGGTAGTATAGTTGTATGATCGGGATTGCTTCCACCAAACGCCTGAAACTCAGTGCCACGTGCAGCTTCATTACCAATTAAATTTGGATAGGTACGAGCAAGCCCTGTTGGGCGTACAGCTTCGTGAGCATTCAACATAATTTTATATTCGGCTGCTTTTTTTATATTGTATAAATAATGGTCTATCATTGTTTGGCTATAATGATGTTCTCCTCGTGGAATCATATCACCTACATAGCCTGTTTTTACAGCATTGTAGCCGTTTTCTACCATAAACTTAAATGCAGTATCCATGTACCTTTCATAATTAGTAGTGGAGCCACTTGTTTCGTGGTGCATAATTATTTTTACGTTTTTGCTTGCTGCGTAACGGTGTAATTCTTTTACATCAAAATCAGGATATGGCGTTACAAAATCAAATACATGAAATTTAGATTTTCCAAACCAGTCTTCCCAACCAATATTCCATCCTTCTACCAATACTGCATCAAAACCATTTGCAGATGCAAAATCTATATACTCTTTTACGTGAGCCGTATTAGCAGCGTGTTTTCCATTTGGTTTTAGTTTAGAAAAATCTGTAATGCCGAGTCGTACATTATTTGTATCGCTATATGCCCATGAACTTTTTCCGGTAATCATCTCCCACCATACACCTATATATTTAACAGGTTTTATCCAGCTCACATCTTTATACTTTGTAGGCTCGTTTAAATTGTAAATCATTTTAGATAACATTACATCGCCAGCTTTTTCGCTTGCAATAATTGTTCTCCAAGGTGTTTGTGATGGTGCTTGTACATAGGCCATATCGCCTTTTGCATCTGGTGTTAGCCTACTTTCAAATGTCATACGCTTATCATCCAAATTTAGATGCATAGCAGAATAGTCTTCAAGTGCAGCTTCGTGTATGTTGATATACAACCCATCTTTGCTTTTCATCATCAAAGGAGTCTGTACACCGGTAGGAGAAAACGTAAATGAAGATGCATTTTGAGTAATTGATGCCTTCATTTTGCCTCGTATTTCAGATAAGTTGGAGGTGATAGTATTGTGTTCTTGTGTATCGTAATCACCAGGTAGCCAAAATGCTTTATGATCACCTGCCATAGCAAATTCTGTTCTTTCTTGTTTTACTACAAAGTAACTAAGTTGGGATTGTGAAGGAAACTCGTAGCGGAAACCAAGTCCATCATTAAATACCCTGAAACGAATACGTATGTACCTATCTTTTTGTGCTTTTTGTGTAAGAGTAACAAGCAATTCATTGTAATTATTTCTTATTGTTTTTGATTCGCCCCAAACTGGTATCCAAGTTTCATCAAAATTTTTGTTCTCCGTTTTAGCAATAGTAAACCCATCTAGAAAAGAAGGTATATCTTTTGTTTCTATACCGAGTTTGCTAGATCTTATAATATCTCTTTGTTTGTAAGTGAGCGAATATGATGGAACTCCATTGTCTAATAATGAAAATTTCAGAACAAAATTTTTGTCGGGAGAAGTTATTTCTTGTGCATGTATCTGTAAAGAAAGACATAGCAATATAGCAAGAGCTAAAAGTTTATTCATCATATAGTGTTTAAAAAATTTAAATTGATACGCAATCGTTTTCGTACTCAAGATACTATATTTTAAAATTGGAGTTTGTTTGTTTGTCAAATATTTTACTAGTTGTATTTAATTATGTTTAGCAGCCAACAGTTTAATTTTTTTTGTATAACTTAGTTGTAACGATTAGAGGTGTTATAACTACACTTTTGTATTTAGCCAAAACGATTAAATGATTATATGAACGATCAATCAAGAATATTTGACTTTATTAAATACCAGTTAGAGAATTTCCCTAAAGAGGATATGTTTACTGCAAAGATTAATGGAAGCTGGCAACCTTTGAGTACACAAGAGGTGATTGATACAGTAAATAGGCTTAGTGCAGGCCTTATAAAACTTGGTGTTGGGTGTAATGATATGACTGTAGAAAAACAGGATAAAGTTGCACTCATTTCTCGAAATAGACCGGAGTGGCTAATGTTAGATCTTGCATGTCAGCAAATTGGTGCAATAATTTGCCCAATTTATCCCACTACAAACCCTACAGAGCTTGCTTATATTTTTAATGATGCAGAAATAAAATATGCTTTTGTAAGCGGCGATGATATTTTACAGAAGGTACAAGACATTAGTTCGTCAGTAAAATCTTTACAAGGCATTATTAGTTTTGATGAGCCTTCGCCTAATGTTCGTTTCTGGAAATCATTAATAGAGAACATATCAGAAACAGATTTACAAAATCTGGAAACATTAAAAGCAAACATTAAAGCCACAGATTGTGCCACCATTATTTATACATCGGGTACTACGGGCTTTCCAAAAGGTGTTATGCTCAGCCATCGCAATATTGTTTTAAATGTTTTGAATGGTGTAAAGAGTTTTCCTTTTGAGATTAATGTCAAAGGTCGTACGCTCAGTTTCTTGCCACTTAATCATATTTTTGAACGTATGGCTTCTTATATTTTTATAAGTACCGCACACTCTATTTATTTTGCAGAAAGTATGGAAACTATTGGTGAAAATTTGAAAGAGGTAAAGCCTACTATTTTTTGTACAGTGCCAAGATTGCTAGAAAAAGTGTATGAGAAAATAGAAGCAAAAGGTGCAGAACTTACTGGTGTAAAAAAGAAATTATTTGATTGGGCGGTGGATCTTGCTAACAAATATGATAATAGAAAAAGCGGTGGATTATTATACAATTTACAACTTGGCATTGCAAATAAACTAGTTTTTAGTAAATGGCGAGAAGCTTTAGGCAATAATCTTATGGGAATAATTACCGGTGGCGCTGCTTGCCAGGTACGACTAATAAGAGTATTTACTGCGGCAAAAATTCCTATTTATGAAGGATACGGCCCTACAGAAAATAGCCCCGTAATAAGTGTAAATTGTAGGGGTGGTAATAGAACAAAGTTTGGTACTGTAGGTCCTGTAATAAAAGGACAAGAAGTAAAATTATTAGAAGATGGTGAGATTTGTGTAAAAGGGCCTAGTGTAATGTTAGGTTATTACAAACAGCCTCAACTTACTGCGGAAACTATTATAGACGGCTGGCTACACACAGGTGATATTGGCGTTTTTGAAGAAGAAATTTATTTAAAAATCACTGATAGAAAGAAAGAACTTTTTAAAACTAGCGGTGGTAAGTATGTAGCTCCTCAACCCATAGAAAATAAAATGAAGGAATCTCCTTTCGTAGAACAAATAATGATCATTGGAGCAGAGCAGAAATTTGTAGGAGCTTTGATTGTTCCTTCTTTGCCAAACTTGAAAGAATGGATGCGCACACAAGATATTCCCTTCACAACAAATGAAGATGCAGTACACAATCCTAAAGTAAGAGATTTATATAGAGAGCTTATTGAGGCATTTAACAAATTTTTTAACCATGTAGAGCAAGTGAAGAAATTCGAATTATTGCCCGATGAATGGACAATAGATAGTGGTGAGCTTACTCCTACATTGAAACTAAAACGGAAAGTAATAATGGAAAAAAATAAATCTGCAATAGATCGTATTTATTTATGACTTAACAAAAAAGGAATTGATAACACTAGGTATTTTTTCAAACTCTTTCGATTTGTCTATAAAATAGTCGCATCCGTTTTCTTTGCTCAGATCTCTGTAGTATTGTGAAGCCTTATTAGATACTATTACAACCCTAATAGATGGATATTTTTGTTTGATGATTTTCAATAGATCAATCCCGTTGTTTTCTCCTAAGTGAATATCAAGCAAAACCAATTGAGGGGAATTTGTTTCAATTGATTGATAACCATTATCAAAATCATTAGCAACAAAGACTTCTGAAACAAGTTCGATTTCACTAACCAATTCAGCCAAACGCTTGGTTATTAGTATGGCATCATCTACTATTTGTACGCTTATTTTATTAGTATGGCTCAGTTAATTCATTTTAGACAAACATATAACTATACTCGGTTGTACGATGTAGTATAAATGCAAGCATTGGTTAGTAAAATTACTAATTAAGTATAAATAACTTACTTAAAATAGCGTTAGATGAGCTTAGCTTCTATACAATAAAGCGTAATTTCCGCATTATTTTTTAAGCCCATTTTTGATAAAATACGAGCCCTATAGGTACTTACTGTAGTTACACTTAGGAATAATAATTCTGCAATTTCAGAAACTGATTTTCCCTTAGCAAGCATTTTAAGAACATCAAATTCTCTGTCAGATAAATTTTCATGCATCGGTTTGTCTTGTTCATCATCAAAGGCAGCAGCCAGTTTTTCTGCAATATTTGCAGAAATATATTTTTTTCCGAGCAAAACTTTTTTCACAGCATTAACCAACTCATCTGGTGCCATATCCTTACTTAGATAGCCAGATGCTCCAGCTTTTAAAACCCTAATAGCATACTGTTCTTCTGGGTGAATGCTAAGAATGAGTACAGGAAGTGTTGGCTTTATTTGTTTAATTTGTACCAATGCGTCAAGTCCACTTCGTCCCGGCATATTTAAATCGCTAATAACTACATCCCAATCTTGCTTTATTACTTCTTTTACCAAGTCTTCAGCATCACCTACATCTACAATGGTAGCACCTGGGTACCCATCAAGTAAGATCATTTTTAAACCCCTTCTTACAACAATGTGATCATCAGCTATTATAATTCTTATCATATTGGTATTTTAATCAATGATTATTAGTTTTATTTTCGCCTATTAAAGGTACAGATATATTAATAGAAGTTCCTGAGGTATTGTTGCTTTTAAATTCGTACGTTCCACCAATAAGTAATACTCTTTCCTTCATGCCTAGCAACCCTAACGTTTTTTTGTGAACGATATTGTTTTCATTAAATCCAATACCGTTATCTTCTATTGTTAGTTTTAGGAAATTATTTTCTATCGTTAATGTTGCAGCCACCTTTGTTGCTTGGGCATGTCTTGAAACATTTGTGAGGCTTTCTTGATAAATTCTAAAAACATTTGTAGCTACCTCTTCACTCAACTTTATGTGTGGTACATTTGATTTAAAAGTTGATTTTATTTCAAATCTTTTTTCAAATTCTTCGCTTTGCCAATCCATAGCTGAAACAAGTCCAAGATCGTCCAAAATACTAGGTCTTAATTCGGTAGAAATCCGCCTTACAGTAATAACAGTTTTATCTATAAGTTCTACAATATCCCTCATTTTCTCTTTTATAGCTAAGTCTTCAGATTTCACTTTTTTGCTTATCCAACTAATATCCATTTTTAAACCTGTTAGCTGCTGTCCTAGTTCGTCATGAATTTCTCTAGCCATTTTTGTTCTTTCATTTTCCCTAATAGTTTCTATTTGAGTTGCAAGTTCCCTATATTCTGATTGAGATTTTTTTAATTCTGCTTTTGCTTTTGCACTAGCACTGATGTCATTTGCCATTACTAAAACGGCTTTAATGCCATCATACATAATATCGCTGGTTTGAATAGATACATTTATAATTGTACCATCCTTTTTTTGATGAAGCCATTCTTTTATTTTTCTTTGAGCAGAATCTATAGCTAAAGCTTTCCATATTTTATAATCGGGATTACTATTTGGGTGTAGTCCGGTTATTGGGAGTTTTAAAAATGCTTCTTTACTATATCCATAAGTTTTAATCGCAGACTTATTTACATCTAAACATTTATTATTTTCTATATCTACAATCCACATAGATATAGGTGTTTCTTCAAAAAGTAATTTGTATTTTTTTTCAGAAAGCATTAATGCTTTCTGAATTTCATTTTTTTCCGTAAGGTCAAATCCTACTCCTATTAAGCAGTCTTCATTTTCAAATTTTATATGCTCTCCAGAAAAATAATAAGGAATGATTCTCCCTTCTTTTGTTACAAATGTAGCCTCAATAAAATCATTGCCAGAAGCAAAAACATTTTCTATTTTTTCTTTTAACAAAGTGATATCTTGAACCTCAGTGAAACTAAGCGGATTCAGATTAAGAATTTCTTCACCTGAATAACCTGATATCTTTTCAAGATTTTTATTCCAACGTAAATACTTTCCCTCTTTATTAAATAAATAAAAAATGCCTGGTAAAGTGTTAATGATGTGATCTGAAACCTCTTTTTCAGCAATAAGTTTTTGTTCTGTAGCTTTTAATTCTGTAATATCCTGCATAGCACCAATCATTCTATAACCTTTACCCTCTTCGTTATAAAAAATATAAGCTCTGTCATTTATCACTTTTATAGTGCCATCTTTTTGAACTATTCGGAATTGTTCTTTTAATACTGTTTCTTTATTTTTTAGAGCACTTTTAAAGTTTTTAAGAAATTCTTCTCTGTCATCGGGATGAACACGATCATTAAATTTTTGATAATTCAACTTTTCGTCTAAATCTATTTCTAACAAATCACAATAAGTTTCATCTCCAATTAATATATCTTTTTCTAAGTTCCAATCCCAAGTGGCATCATTGGTAGCTTTTGCTAAGTATTCAAACCTTTCATTTGACAAACGAAGTGCTTCTTCTGAATTCTTTATGGCCTCTTTAGTTTTTTTTCTTTCAGTTATATCACTGTAATATAAAGAGATGCCATCGGCATCAGGGTAAACTAAATTCCGGTACCATTTACTAGTTTTAGTATAGTAAAACTCACTTTGCTGCGCCTCCTGGGTTTCTTTTGCTTTTAATAAAATATCATAAAATTCGCTACCCACGAGCTCGGGATACAATGTCCAGATATTTTTTCCAATTATGTTTTTTTCTTCAATATCATGCAACATTAAAGAAGCCTTATTTATATAAACATAGTTCCAATCATTATCTAATGCAAAAAACGCATCAGATATTCTTTCAAATAATTTTGAAGTGTCAATTATACTCTTAGTATATTTTTTATTTGCCAATTTAATCTTTAGACTTTTAAGCGTGTAGAACAAATATCTTTAAAACTAGAATAACTTCTACTATTTTATTTTAGTCTTTTTAAATTAGAAACGTATTATTCTGAATATTATTATGTTATTTATTGAGTTCGTTGTCTTTTTTTTAGTATTTTTGAAATGATAGTTGTATTTAAAAAAAATATAAATACTAAAATGCAAAAATTCCTGCTTATAGATGATCATGTAATTGTACGATCAGGTATTAAATTGCTTATTTTTAATACCTATAGCGATTGCGAAGTACATGAGGCAAAAGATGGGGAAACTGCATTGGCTCTAGTAAAAGAAAATGAGTATGATTTTGTAATGTTAGATGTGCAAATGCCCAATACAGATTCATTTGCTTTAATGGAGAATTTTAAAGCCAATTACCCCGATTTAAAAGTGTTGGTTTTTTCCATGAACTCGGAAAATATATATGCATTACGTTATATAAAAGCAGGTGCTAAAGGGTTTATAAGTAAGGATGCTCCTATGGATGAAGTAAAAAAGGCCATTGATCTCGTACTAAAAGGAAAAAAGTACATAAGTGAAGACTTGCTTTTTGTAATCGCTGAAGGTAATGCCACAAGCAGTGATACTAACCCATTCAATAGCCTATCAGCCCGAGAGTTTGAAATTGTGTCAATGTTATTAAGGGGAAAAACAATTAGTGTAATAGCGGCAGAACTTAATCTAGGGATATCTACTGTAGGTACTCATAAGGGAAGAATATTTAATAAGCTTCATGTAACTAATTTATTAGAATTGCAAAATCTTGCCAATTCATACAATATCAAATAATACCAATTGTATCGATAAGTATTTCATTAGATTTTCGGTATAGCTTTTCCTCTATTTATTTTTTTCGGCAATACTAAAGATTAGCCACTGTGATTAATGCCTTATTTTTGCAATAAAAAACAAAATAATGAATAATGCATTTGCACAGCGAATAGAATCAGAATTGATCGAAATTAAAAACGCCGGGTTGTTTAAAAGTGAACGAATTATAAGCAGCCCGCAAGGAGCAGAAATAACTGTTAACGGTAATACTGTATTAAATTTTTGTGCCAATAATTATTTGGGACTTTCTGCACACCCAAAAGTAGTGGAGGCTGCAAAAGAATATATTGACAACCGTGGTTATGGAATGAGCAGTGTTCGATTTATTTGTGGCACACAAGATATTCATAAAGAATTAGAGCAAAAGCTTTCTGCATTTTTAGGTACGGAAGATACCATTTTATACGCCGCTGCATTTGATGCAAATGGAGGCTTATTTGAGCCATTGTTTAATGAGCAAGATGCAATTATAAGTGATGCATTGAACCATGCTAGTATCATTGATGGTGTACGTTTGTGTAAGGCTCAACGTTATAGATATGAGCATAACAATATGCAAGATCTAGAAGAAAAGCTGAAGGAATCTGCAAACTTAAGAAATAGAATTATCGTAACTGATGGCTCATTTAGCATGGACGGAACAATAGCACAATTGGATTCCATTTGCAATCTAGCTGATAAATACGATGCTATTGTGATGATAGACGAATGTCATTCATCTGGTTTCTTGGGAAAGACAGGCAGAGGTGCACATGAACACAGAGGAGTTGTAGGAAAAATTGATATTATTACTGGCACTTTAGGAAAAGCCTTGGGCGGAGCAAGTGGTGGTTTTACAAGTGGTAAAAAAGAAATTATCGAAATGCTTAGGCAAAGAAGCAGACCATATCTTTTTTCAAACACACTTGCACCGAGTATTGTAGGCGCTTCTATTGCTGTGCTTGATATGCTTAGCGAAACCACAGAACTGAGAGATAAACTTGCTTATAATACAAAATATTTTAGAGAGAAAATGACAGCAGCGGGTTTTGATATTAAACAAGGGGAACATCCAATTGTGCCCATCATGTTGTATGACGCCGTAATTGCACAAAATTTTGCTGCTAAATTATTGGATGAAGGTATTTACGTTATTGGTTTCTTCTTTCCGGTAGTAGCTAAAGGTGCGGCACGTATACGTGTACAATTGAGCGCAGCGCACGAACAAGGGCATTTGGACAAAGCTATTGAAGCTTTTGTGAAAGTAGGAAAGGAATTGGGCGTCTTGAAATAAAAAATAAATTTATTATGTCAAAAAATTCGGAATTATTTTTAGAGAAGAGTTTTGCTAAAGCAATAGAATTAGACCATAGAAAAAAAATAAATTTTAATATAGGAAAGTATAACTCAAAAGTGCCTGAGGGTAAGCAGCAGTTTGCTGATGAGCACTTGGCAAGAGAGCGTGCAAAAAACACCAAATGGCGTGGTATAGAAAATTTGGATACCTATCTTGAATTGTTTGAAAAAAACTTTACAAGCAGAGGCGGAAAAGTTATTTGGGCAGAAACGGCCGAACAGGCAATGGATGAAATTATAAAAATTTGTAAAGAGAAAGCGTGCAAAACTTTGGTAAAAAGTAAAAGTATGGTTACCGAAGAAATACACTTGAATGACAATTTAGAAAAGCACGGAATAGAAAGTATAGAAACAGATTTGGGTGAATATATTCAACAGCTTGATGGAGAAACTGCTTATCATATTGTAACTCCGGCCATGCACAAAAGTAAGGAAGACGTTGCGAAATTATTTCACGAAAAACTAGGTACACCAATAGATCTAACACCTGAACAACTTACTTTAAAAGCAAGAGAAATACTTAGAGAAAAATATGTGCAAGCAGAAGTAGGGGTAACTGGTGCAAATTTTATTATTGCAGATACAGGTGCTATTGCCGTTACAGAAAATGAAGGTAATGGAAGGCTTAGTTGTGCATTTCCTAAAACACATATTGCCATTGTAGGTATAGAAAAAGTAATTCCATCACTTACTGACTTGGGATTGTTTTGGCCATTGCTAAGCACATTTGGTACGGGGCAAAAAATGACTGTGTACAATAGTATTATTGCAGGACCAAGACAAACAAATGAACAAGATGGACCAGAAGAAATGTATGTGATATTGCTTGATAATGACGTACAAATATTTTGCAAAACCCAAAGCAAAGAGAGAGCTTGTATTGTATTCGTTGTGGAGCATGTTTAAATGCTTGTCCGGTTTATAAAAACATTGGCGGCTTTAGTTATGGCACTACATATAGTGGGCCCATTGGTAGTATCATTACGCCCAACTTGCAAGGAATGGAAGATTTTAAACACCTGAGTCATGCTTCTTCACTTTGTGGAAATTGTACAGAAGTGTGTGCAGTAAAAATAAACTTGCATGAGCTATTATTAGATAACAGAAAAGAAGCTGTAGAAGAAGGTTTGGTTAGTATTGCGGAAAAAGCCGCATGGAAAATATGGAAGTTTGCAAGTTTGCATAGAGGTATGATGAATATGGGAAATGGCCCATTGAAAAACAAAGTAGTAAATGGTATTTTTAAAGGTTGGACAAAACATAGAAGCGATTTAAATTTTAGTAAAAAAACTTTTAACGAAATGTGGAAGGAGCGAAATAATAATTGATGTAATTTTTAAAAAATGAAATTTTTTCTTTTAGTTTTTATCTGCTTGTTTAATAGTTGTGAAGCACAAAGGGTTACCAAAGTGTTTTCCTTTATAACTGTGCCAACTAGAATGGTTAACTATAAACCAATACGAATAGGTTTAACTGGTGACGATCTTTATGATTATCTTCTGCATTTTGAAAATCCAAATAGAAGTAAAATAACAAGTATGGATAGTGTAATGCTTTGGCAAATGCTTTCTAATATTAATAATGATACGACAATTTGGAAATGGAATGAGCTACCAAATACATTTATCATAAAAGATGACACAGTTGATTATAAAAAC
Source organism: Ferruginibacter sp. (assembly GCA_031377605.1). Taxonomy (GTDB): domain Bacteria; phylum Bacteroidota; class Bacteroidia; order Chitinophagales; family Chitinophagaceae; genus Ferruginibacter. Next base: position 9,489 of record JANMFB010000161.1, on the reverse strand, counting down.
ATAGATAAAAATTCTTCCTTAAAGGATTCAATGCATGAGGTTTTAAAATTTAGAAAAGCTATTCCTTGTGTCTATGATCAAGTTTCGCAAGAAAAACTTTACTCAGTAAGTAGACCAGTTTTTAATAAGCCAAGAACGTTGGCATTAGTTCAATATAATCAATTTTCATGTAAAGGTGAAGGCAACATTGACGTAAGATTGTATAAAAAAATTAAGAATAATTGGATATTTATCGATTATATATCAAGACTGAGGCAGCGAAGAGGTTGCTCTGGAGTAGCAAGTATCAAATAAATATTAATAGATGCTTTTAATCTACACCGATAATTCTACTACCCGCCTCCAATACATCTGTAAATTTATTTTTGATGAAATATTAGGCACGTCATATTCGCTTACGATAGATGAAGAAAGTTTTGGTAAACACATTGGCAACAAAATTAATTATAGCAATAAGGTAATAAACAATGTTTTTCAAATAAAACCTGTTACACTTTTATTTGAAACCGACGTTAAAACATATGCTATAAGTTGTTTTGATTTTGAACATACAAAGGCATTTTTCAAATCTGAAAATGCAGATTTTCCTTTCGATATTTTTGCTGCCTCTTTTTATTTAATAACTAGGTACGAAGAGTATTTACCACATACAAAAGATATGTATGGTAGATATGCACACGAAAATTCTATAGCCTTTAAAGAAGATTTTTTAAATAAACCTGTTATAAATATTTGGCTTAATTTTTTTAAGCAAACTTTAAGTGAATATTTTCCATCGATTGTTTTTGAAGAAAAAAAGTTTTCCTTTTGCCCCACATATGATATTGATATGGCTTGGGCTTACAAAGAAAAAGGATTGTTGAGAAATACTGGTGGTTTTTTTAAGAGCCCCTCTATTAGTAGGTTTACAACATTACTAGGGATGTCAGACGACCCTTATGATTGCTATGATTTTTTAGATGAATTACACCAAAAGAATAATTTAAAACCGATTTACTTCTTCTTGGTAGCAAAAGAAAATGGTATCTACGATAAAAATATTTTACCTGATAATAAGGCTATGCAAAGTTTAATAAAAGAGCATGCCGCAAAATATTCACTTGGGATTCATCCTTCTTGGAAAAGTTTTAATGAAGAAGAAATACTAAATGAAGAAATAGTAAAACTAGAGTCGATATCCGAAATAAAAATAAATTTATCAAGACAACATTATATAAAATTTGAATTGCCGGATACATATCACAGACTTATTTCACAAGGAATAACAGATGATTATAGTATGGGATATGGAACAATAAACGGTTTTAGAGCATCAGTAGCTTCTTCTTTTTTTTGGTTTGATTTATTGAGTAATAAAATATCTAAACTTCGTATTCATCCATTTTGTTTTATGGAAGCCAATAGTTATTATGAACAAAAGTTCACTGTGCCACAAGCAGAAGAGGAAATAATGTATTATTATCAAACTTGCTTAAAATTAAAAGCAAAATTTATAACTATTTTCCATAATAGTTTTTTAGGCACTAGTAAAGAGTTTGATGGATGGAGATTGATGTATGAGAAATTTATACTTTCCATAAATACTCAATAATATAAATCACTTTTTTGTTATTCAAATCTCCACTTCTATTTCAATTTTTTCAGCTCGCTTTACAGAATAATTTACTAAGAAAACGCCAATTAAAGTGATAATGGATCCTATAAAAATATTTGAACTAAGTTTTTCCTTCAAAAAAATATAACCGCAAACCATCGCTACTATTGGGTTTACATAGGCATATAAAGAAGAAATTGCTGCGGGTAATTTTTTTAAACTATAAATAAATGCAATAAATGCCAAAAGCGAACCCAATACGACTAAGTATAAAACAACTAACCAAAACTTAGTAGAAAGTTGTGAAAGTGGTACAACTGGCATGGTTGCTTGTGTAATAATTAATAAAATTGCACTACTTATTATCATTTGCCAACCTACTCCGTAATATGGATTTATCTCAACTTTATTTCTTGCAATAAAAATAGTACCTGCACTCCAAGATAACATAGCAATAATAGATAGTGTAACTCCAAATAAGAAATTTGGACCGGTAGCTCTGAATGCATTTTCGTAAAAAACGAGCGCTATTCCAGCAATTCCTAAAAATAAGCCTAGCAATGTAAGTACAGTCATTCTTTTACTCTTAAAAAAAACTTTTTCTATAATTACAACACAAAGGGGATAGAGGGCTCCAATGAGCGCTCCAAGCCCGGCAGGTATATATTTTATACCCCAGGTGCTAAGCCCATTTGCAGATACAAATAAAATGATGGACATTACAAATAGCCAGCGAAATTGTTTTGCAGTTGGAAGTGGAAGTTTTTTATAAAGTAGAAAAAATAAAATAAAAATTGCACCTGCACAAAATTGTCTGATACAAGCAAGTTGCAAAGCAGGTACTTCCATAACACCCATCTTGCTCACAATCCATGTGGTGCCCCACACAAAACTTGTGATAAATAATGCGAAATATCCTTTTGTTTTATCAGAAAATTGCAATCTAAAATATTTAGTGTTTAAAATGTCTCATCTCCGTCATTACCATTGCAAGTTTATTTTGTATACAATATTCAATGCTATCTTTATCTCGTACCGAACCACCTGGCTGAATAAAAACTTCTATACCTGCTTCATGTGCAATACGAACACTATCATCAAAGGGGAAAAATGCATCGCTTGCTAGTACAGCACCAGCAGTATCTGCACCAAATTGTTTCGCTTTATCTATGGCATTTCTCAATGCATCTATACGACTAGTTTGTCCACACCCTTTTCCTATAAGCTGGTTGTTTTTTACTAATGCAATGGCATTGCTTTTTAAATGCTTACAGATAATATTAGCAAGTATGAGTGATTTTTTTTCTTCTTCAATAGAATTTCTACCGCCAACTTCTTTCCATGAAGTATAATTCCCTTCATCAGTTTGTTGAATCAGGACACCGTTCAACAAAGATTTAGATTGCGTTTTTGCTAGGGTAAATTTTAATGCTTGTAATAAAATCCTGTTTTTCTTTTGTTGTAAAATTGCTAAAGCTTCTTCGTTAAATGATGGAGCAATCAATACTTCAAAAAATATTTCGTTTATAGCATTTGCAGTTGATACATCAATTGGTTGGTTGCAAATAAGCACACCACCAAAAGCACTTTCAGGATCACCTGAAAGTGCAGCTTCCCAAGCAGTGTGAATATTTTCTTTTACAGCCGCACCACAAACATTCGTATGTTTAATAATTGCAAAAACAGTATTTTTTTCTTCTGTAAATTCTGCCATTAATTGCATTGCCGCATCCACATCTACCAAATTGTTATAAGATAATTCTTTACCGTGAATTTGGGTAAAAATTTCATTTAAATTACCATAAAAACCTGCGGACTGATGCGGATTTTCACCATAACGAAGAGCACGCTTTTCTTTATTGAAAGGAGTTATTACTTCTAATGAATTAAAGTAAGAAGAGATAGCATTGTCATAGTGAGTACATACATCAAACGCTTTTATGGCAAATATTTTTCTTTGTTCAATAGTAGTTTCTCCAGACTGCTTCTTCAACATATTTTCTAGCATTGCATAATCTTTCTTTGCAGCAATTACAACAACATCGGCAAAGTTTTTTGCTGCGGCACGTATCATAGATGGCCCACCAATATCAATTTTTTCAATGATTAATTTTTCTTCTTTAGTATTTGCCACAGTTTCTTCAAAAGGATATAAATCTACAATTACAAGATCTATCTCTGGAATTTGATGTTCCTTCATTTCGCTTATATGCATATCGTCATTCCGCTTTCCCAAAATGCCACCAAAAACTTTTGGGTGCAATGTTTTTACTCTACCTCCAAGTATAGAAGGATAAGATGTAAGTGACTCCACAGGCACACATACCACACCAAGTTTTTCTATAAATTCCTGTGTGCCCCCAGTGCTGTAAATTTTTACTCCGAGTTTTTGTAATGATAATACGATTTCTTCTAATCCATCTTTGTAGAAAACTGAAATTAATGCTGATTGAATCTTTTTTTGCATGCTGTTTTATGTAAAAAGTTAGATGTAAACAAGTTTAATTTGCATCTAGAATGAAAGCACCACTTTCTGCAGTACTATGAAAGCGCAAATGTAATGCTGTACACTCTTTTTTCCATTGGGTAATTTTCCACAAACTGTTAGAACCATCAAATACAACAATGGCTGGTGTTACTGCTCTGGCTATTTCTACTAAGTTTATTTTAGGATTTTTTGAAATGACTAATGCATCTATTTGAATAGGTATTATAGGGGAGGCCATTTTAATTTCCTTGTCCAGAATGAGTATCTTCTTGTAGTAGAAATTACACAAGCCTGCATTAGATTTTAATCCGTTGACTGAATCCTTATGTTCATTTACTTGCATAAGAACCCTAGAAGGTTTCAGGTTAAAATTTCTCAATGAACCATCTACTTTTAAATCCTCATCGCCGCAAAAGGTATAACTATTGTTTGAAATAAAATCAATTGCTTTGTGTTTACTCACGTTATAAACTATTATTTTCCGTTGTTGTGTAAGTTTTATTTTTCCAAAACTCCATAAGGTTGTAAATAGAAAAAGACAAACAAGACTAATAGTAAATACCTGTTTATTTTTTCTCAACAAACTCATACAAAAGAAAATTACGAATAAATACAATGCCATTGTGGTAAGCATATTCGTATGAACAGAATCAATTAGTGAGCCGGGAAGCGTGTTAAAAAAATCAATTATTGTGTTCATTATCCAAGTAAGTCCAAAAATAATTTGACCTAAAATTCCAGCTATTGGTGTAATCGCAGATACTACTATTAATAATATCTCTGCAAATAAAATAATAGTAGATAGTGGAACACAAATTAGATTTGTAAATAAAAACATGGTCGGTATTTGGTGAAAATAGTAAATACATACAGGCAATGTTAGTATTTGGGCAGCAATAGTTATTGCACACATTTTCCAAACTTTTTGTATAAGCCAATACTTACTATAATAAATATTTTCGATAGGTTTTTGTAACCATACAATGCCTACAACTGCTGCATAGCTCAGTTGAAAGCCTACATCCCATAATAAGAAAGGATTATAGCAGAGCAAAAGAAACGCTGAAGTGGCAAGAGAATTATACATACTTGCTTGCTTAAAAAAAGTTTTACCAACAACTATACAAGTAAACATAACCGCACTTCGTAGTACAGATGCAGATGCACCAGTGATAAGGCTAAACATCCAAAGTGAAGCAAGAATAAGGATTACTTGTATAACTTTTGAACGCTTTATAAAAGGCAATCTTGCAAACAACCAAACAAGTACTACATAAATTAAACCCAAATGCATTCCGGAAATAGCTATGATGTGCACTACACCTGTATTGCTGTAAGCTTGAACTACATCTTTGTCTAAATCTTCTTTGTATCCAATGAGTAAAGCTTCTGCTATGCCTATAATTTTTTTATCGCCCTTTATGTTTTTTTGAATAATTTCAATTACTTTTTTTCTTGCAGAAAATATGAAACTATACAAAATATTTTCTTGGTGAACATTAGTAAAAACAAAATCGTCTTGTTTTAAAAATGCCTGATGGTATGTTTGCTGAAAAGTCATATACCTACTGTAATTAAATCCACCTGGGTTGCCAGCATTTTTAATATTTTGTAATCCCCCTTTTATTAAAATTTTATCGCCATAAGTAGGTAGTAGAATAGCAGTATTTGTTTTTGAAAAATATACTAATACATTTCCCTTTACTTTTTTGTGTACTCCATTATTTATAATTTCCGCTACAGTTGCTGTAGTTTTAAAAGACTTTTCTTTTTCTATGGGTGGTTCTTCTATTTTTAAAACTAGTACACTACTATCTGTATAATAATTTCCAAACCATGCTTTATTATTTTTTGCATCTGCTTGCCAAGTAAGTAACGAGCCAGTACAAAAAAGTAACAGTAAGAGCAAAGCACCTTGTAATAGTTTATAATGGTACCGAAACGATAAAGGCAGAAAATAAAAAAGTGTGTAGCAAAAAACAATAGCGGATAAAAACAGTAGAAAGCTGAAAAATGAAACAGAAACGTAATATTGAAAAACAATACCTATTATAAATGGCAAAAGAAGCCTTACAAAAGGAGAAGATTTCCATAATGCAAAGCTGTTCTGAGACATGATGATTTTTCTATTATATATAAAAAATTAAAATACAGCATTAAAATAATGTTCAAAACACAAATAAAAAAATAATATTAGAAATATTATAGAATAGAATTTAACTTTTTCCTCTAAAATACAATATTAATTACTAGAGCCTAGTAAATATTTAATCTGGAACTTATAATTTGAAAACAATAGAATATAGGCTTATAAAACAAGAGATTCTCTCATTAGTTATAAAACTGTCTGAGATTTTTTAGCTATTTCAGAACCATTATTAATAAACGATAAAAAAAATTCTTCCCAATCGTTATATACTTATAAAAATAAATTAAAAAGAAATTGCTCCATATCAAAAATTAACTATAATTTAGTATGACCAAAAGTTATAATTATGATAAAATTTAAGAAACTACTTTTTCTCTTTCTATTTATTTTTGTTGGCGGCACTCTGTTTGGTCAGCAAAAAACAATCTCCGGAACCATCATAGCCCAAGATGATAAGGCAAATTTAGAAGGTGTAACAGTAAGGGTTAAAAGTAGCAACACAGCTACAAAAACAAACAAAGCAGGTTATTATTCTATCAACGCTGCTGTAGGAGCGCTTATTGAATTTTCTTTTATTGGTTATGTATCACAAGAATACAGAGTAACAGAAAGTAGTAGCATTCACAATGTTCAATTTGTTGAGGGATCAAAAAATTTGGCAGAAGTAATTGTTAATACTGGTTACGGAATTCAAAAAGCTAAAAGTACGCTAAACTCTCAAGTCATCACAGTAACTGGTGAGGATATAGCACAAACCAAGCGCCCCAATTTTATTAATTCATTAGCAGGTAGAATACCGGGTGCTACAATTACTTCAACCACTGGTATGCCTGGTGCTTCATCATCTATTGTATTGCGTGGTCCTACATCATTGGATGGAAACAACCAACCCATTTTTGTAGTAGATGGGCTTATTATAGACAACAGCTCCTTTGAAATGCAAGACAGATTGCCAGCAACAGGTGGGCTAAATCTTGCTAATCGTAGCAATGATTTTACCAACAGAGCTGCTGATATTAATCCAGAAGATATTGAATTATTAACTGTTCTTAAAGGACCAGAAGCAACAGCAATTTATGGCTCTGATGGTGCTAATGGCGCCATTATAATTACTACAAAAAAAGGTAAAAAGGGAAGAGCTAACGTAAGTTATAGTGCCAACTTTCGTTGGGAAAAAGTTTACAGATTACCTGAAATTCAAACTACGTATGACCAAGGTTCTTTTGGTGTAAATAACCCATTGGTGCGTACCTTTTTTGGACAAAAATATGCTCCCGGTACAGCTCTTTTTGATAACATAGGGGCTTTCTTTAGAGTCGGCAAAAGCCAGATACACAATTTAGCTGTAGATGGTGGGACAGATAATAGTTCATATAGATTTACAGCATCTTACAACAATCAAGAAGGTGTTGTACCAAATACAGGCTACCAGAGGTATAACTTTAGACTAAACACAACGTTTAAAATAAGCCCTAAAGTTAACATAGCCAATGCCTTTTCTTACGTTAATTCTCGAACGGATAAAGCTTCTAAAGGTTCTGGTGGTTTCTTATTAAGCTTGCTTTCTTGGCCGGTAGATGATGATATTACAAACTACTTAACACCAACAGGTGGAAGAAAAACAATTAGAGGAGACATTTTAGGTGCGGAAGATGATAATCCTTTTTGGGATGTAAACAAAAATGTAAATTTTGATATAACAGATAGGCTCAACGGAAGTGTTACTGTTAATTACGATCCTTTTAAATGGTTAAATTTTTCAGCGATACATGGAGTAGATTTTTATACAACCAAAGGTACTTGGTTTTTAAATCCTGAAAGTAATTTTGCACGTACTGTCGGAGGAAGTTTGTCACAATGGAACGAAAGCCAGCGCTTAATAAACGGTGTGTACAAAGCAAGTGTTCGTAAAAAATTTGGTAGAATTAATAATTCAATAGTAGCTGCATTTCAATTTGATAGCAGAAAGTATGAGATTAATGCTATTAAAGGAGAGCGATTATTTGACCCAACTTTTATTAGTATAAATAATACAGATCCATTAACTATTGGTTCTATTACTACTTTTTCTAATTGGAATAGAGCGGGTACTTTTCTTACTTATAATGGTACTTATAACAACTGGTTTAACGTGGCTGGTTCTTATAGAATTGATTTTTCAAGTCGTCTGGTAGATCCTACTAAATATCAATTAAGTGATGCTAGTTATGGATATTGGTCTGCAGGAGCGAATGTAATTGTTACAGAATTGTTTAAAAATTTACCAAAGCAAATTACCTACGCAAAAGCTAGGGTAAACTATGCAACTACAGGTAGAGACCCAAGTGCGCCATATGTAAAGGGAAATCGCTTTGGAGCATCAACTTTTACAGGTGGTGGATTTACTCCTTTTGTTACACAGGGTAATCCTAATTTGCGCCCCGAATTTAGCAAACAATTTGAAACAGGATTGGAGCTTAAATTTTTCAAAAACCGTTTAAGCTTGGATGTTGCTTATTATAACAATAGAACCGAAAATCAATTAATAAATCCTCGTATTTCGTATGCATCTGGTGCCATTTTACAATGGATCAATGGTGGTACAGTTCAAAATAAAGGATTCGAATTTCAGTTGACTGGAACACCCGTAAAATCTAGTAAACTCACTTGGGATATTACCCTAAACTTTTCAAAAAATGTAAATGAAATTATTGATATGCCTGCGGGTTTACCTCAATTTTATAACTCTGATCAGTTCATTGGTAACATTAGAAATATTTCAGTTAAGGGAGGAAATATTTATCAACTAGCTGCTAATAGATTTCAACGTAATGCTAATGGAGATTTAATTATTTCTGCCACATCTGGTTTGCCTTTAATATTGGGGGACTATACACCGGTAGGTGACAGACAGCCCGATTACAATTTTAGTATCATAAACACAGTAAGCTTCCTTAAAAACTTTAATATACAATTTAATTTAGATTTTAGAAGAGGTGGAGATATTTATAATGGTACCGAGGAATTTTTATATACAAGGGGTTTAAGTACTCGTACGCTTGAAAGAGAAACTCCACGTATCATAAAAGGAGTTTTGAATGACGGATTACAAAATACTACAAACCCTACTCCTAATAATATAACCATAACACCTTTGTTTAGATCTGATTATTATTCTGGAGGTACAATTGCAGAAGATTTTATAGAAAAAGATATTCATTGGATAAGGCTTAGAGATGTTAGTTTAACTTATAACTTACCTAGTAAATTAATTAAAAA
>JANMFB010000145.1:0-6377 GCA_031377605.1 Ferruginibacter sp. | reverse complement strand
CGACAGATTTTTTTCAGCCATCTGCTTTTAGAGAGGGAGATCAAATATTATCTATTTATTACAAAGTGAGGGCATTGGAAAATATATCGGTGCGTACTAGTAATAAACCATTCGATTTTAATGAATCAATGCTCAAAATTTATGAGCAGCAAATGCAAATTGAAACCTTTAGATTTATTCATTTAGATGATTTTAGCGAAGCTTGTCTTACACTTCCTATAGACAAATTAGTTGCACGTATGGTTGTAGCAAACAGACCAATATAAATTCATCTGTTTATTATTATTTAAGAATTTTCATCTGCTGTTGGCCCATAAGTTCCTGGTAATGGAATATCTAATAACCTTAAATATACTCCCAATTGTGCTCTATGATGTACACTGTGATTTAATACCCAAGTTCGCATCACTTGTGCTTTTGGCATAGTGAAAAATATCATCTCACCTTGGCGCATGGTCCATGGTTTAGCTAATTCTTCATCAGTTGTACTTGTTAAGATTTCTGTGGAAGCAGCCAAGCATTTATCAAAAAGTTTCAATAAATCTTCATTACTATTTATTTCTTTACGAGGGGCACCTGATATTGCAAAATCCAATTCATTTAGAGCAACTGTTTCTTTTGCCCAACCATAAATTTCAGCTACGTGGCGAGCAAGCGTGGAGAGTGTCATACTTTTTTCGTGTGGCTTGTAATCCTTTTTATCATAAGGAACCAAAGCCAATATTTTTCTAGTGGCGATGGCTTCTTGCTGCAATTCTGCAAGCATTTGTTGTGCTAAGGTCATGACTTGTAGTTTTATGACTTAATAAATTTAAATAAATATACAAATTCACTGGTTCTATTTAGATTAATTTTTCAAATTTTTTCAAACGAGGCAACCAAATTGGTAAAGTGTACGATATACACATAGTTTTGTAACTTTAAAAATATAATTATCTAATTAAATCTACATTTTGTCAAGCCCATTAATGCTTGAAAATATCGTTCTCGGTTGCGTTAAAGCAAACAGGGAAAGCCAAAAAGAATTGTACAAACAATACTATGGCTTTGCTATGGGTATTTGTATGCGATATGCAAAAAATGAAATGCAAGCTGAAGAGATCGTAAATGACAGCTTTCTGAAAGTATATAAAAATATAGCTAGTTTTAAAATAATGCATCAAAATATAGCAGCATCATTTATGAGTTGGATGAAGCAAATACTCATCCATACCGCCATTGATAGCTATAGAAAAAATGAAAGAAATAAAACTTCAGAATTAATAGAAGAAAATCATCATGATATAATTGATAATGCTAACTCAGCCATTGATAAAATGTCTTATGCTGATATAATAGCATTGGTTCAAAATTTATCACCAACTTACAGGACCATATTTAATCTTTTTGTGCTTGAAGGTTATAAACATGAAGAGATAGCAACTTTATTAAATATATCTGTTGGTACTTCAAAATCAAATCTTGCTAAAGCAAGAGCAAATATTCAAAAAATGCTGAAGAAGCAAAACTTAACATTATATGAAGAGCGAAGAGCCATATAAGCATATTGAAGACAAAATAAAAATGGTGGTCAATTCACATGAGTATCCTTATTCAGAGGCTGCATGGAAGCGAATGGAATTACTATTAAATCAAAAGGACGATAAAAAAAGACCTTTCTTTTGGTTATGGTCCATGGTAATTATTGGAGTTTTATTTGGTGGTTATTTAATTGTATATAAAAAAAGTAACTTAAAAAAATCTATTGCGCTTCATTCAGGCATTAAAATTAAAGCTGTCAATTTGATAGATTCGATCAAAGAACAAAGTAAAGTAAATAGGACTGATTTAATAAAAAAGCCAATTATTTTAGACAGTATTTCTGGGAATTCATTTGTTAACAGTTCTAATAATTTATTAAAAAAATTGCCCCAAAAATTGGCCATACCTATGGCTAAAAAATTAAAAAATGCTGTGTTGAGCAAACAAAAAACTAGCAACGATATAGAGCAGGATGATGAACTTTTTTCTAAACAAAAGGAAAATTACAAAAATTCAAGTAGAACTTCAATTAAAATTAATAATGGAGAAACTGGCTCAGATGTTGAAATTGCTAATAAAGATTTGTTAGCAGCTAAATCCAATGAAGCAAATGAAAAAAAAATAGTCATAGAAAATCCTATAAATGAATTAGAACAAAAAAAATCATTTGAGATAATTGTCAAGGAAAATAAAGATGAAAAAAAAGATACTGTTTTGAATAGTTTAGTTGAAAAAAATGCAAATAAAAGTAGCGAGCATAAAAAGCATAAAATCCTTTCTTCTTTTTATGCATTAGGCACATACGGTGCAGAAGCTAATACAACGAGGCTTTTGAGCTTTAGCAATACTACTATAACAGCAAACTATGGATTAGATTTAGGGTATCAAATAAACAAAAGACTCAGTGTACAAGCAGGATTTCATGCAAGTGCAAAAAAGTACATTGCTGGTCCTAATGATTACAATGTAAAACAAGGCACATATCTTAGTACCGTTAAAATTATCGAAGTAGATGCCAATTGTTTAGTATATCAAATACCAATTACGGTACAATATAATTGGTTATTGAAAAAGGCATTTAGTTTGTATGGAAGTGCTGGTCTATCTAGTTATATCATGAAAAAGGAAGATTATAATTATACATTCGATAATTATTTTGGTAGATATACCTACCCATATTCTTATACTGGTAATAAACATTTATTTGCTGGGGCTAATTTATCTGTGGGAATTGAAAAAAGAATTAATAATAAATTTCATTTACAAGCAGCACCAATTGTTACTATTCCCATCAAAGGTGTTGGTTATGGAACGGTAAAATTATTTTCTACTAGTTTTAATGTTGGTATTAAGTATTTTCTGTTAAAAAAATAATATATTTACAAGCAACCTTTTGTCTTAGGCATTCGTTAAATAAACAAACATAAACTACAATGAAAAAATTATCTATTTATCTTTTATCTGGTATTTTAAGTACAATTCTTTTGATACAAGCTTGCAGCAAAAGTCCTACAACAACACCACCTGTAATTACAAATCCTTGTGCAAGTAAAACGATTGTAGTATCAGGTTCTACAACTTCTACTGCATCGCCTACAACTTCAACGGGAAGCATTAGCGCTTCTGCAACTGGTAGTACGGGTTTTACTTTTAGCTTAAACGGCGGTGCATCTCAGCCTACTGGTTCTTTTACCGGCTTAGCACAAGGCACTTATTCTGTAACTGCAAAAGATGCTGACGGTTGTACAGGTGCGCAAAGTTTTGTAGTAACTGCAACCGCATGTCCTACAATTACGGTAACAGCAGTTGTTACCGCGGCTTCTTCTGGAACTGCAGCGAATGGTTCTATTGTGGCAACTGCTACTGGCAGCACAGGCATTACTTTTAGTATTTTAGCAGCAGGTGTTCAGAGTCCTTTTCAAGCGAGCGGTACTTTTTCTAACCTAGTTGCAGCTAGCTATAATATAACAGCCAGAGATGCTAATGGATGTACTGGATCAGCGTCATTCACTGTAACAACTGCAGCTTGCCCTACGATAACTTTAGCTCCAATAATGCTTCTTACAAATACTACAGGTCCCACAATTGCAAATGGAAGTTTCACAGTAAGTGTTGCTAGCGGAGGGCTTGCACCTTTTACTTTTAGCAGAGACAATGGTGCAACTTTTCAACCTTCAGGGGCATTTACAAACCTAGCTGCTAATACCTATGGTGTTGTTGCAAAAGATGCAAATGGTTGTTCTAGCAACTCAGTTAATGTAATTGTAGGAGTTACATGTCCTACAATAACTGCTACTGCTGTTCCTACCACCACGGTAAAATGCGAATCCAATACTGGCACAGTAACGATTAATGCAAGTGGCAGCACTGGACTTAATTATAGTTTAAATGGCGGTGCTTTTCAGGCTTCAAATCTTTTTGGAACATTAGCAGTAGGTACTTATCCTTTTTCTGTAAGAGATGTAAACGGATGTACAATTACGGGTAGTACTTCAGTTACACAAGCAGCTGCCGGTACACTTTTCACTAGTGTGAAAGCTATTATGACGGCTAATTGTGTTAGTGCTGGTTGTCATAATGCCACTACTATGCAGAGCGGATATAACTTCAACGATGATTGTACAATTGTTTCAGCAAAAGCTCGTATCAAAGCAAGAGCTGTAGATGCAAGCCCATCTCAAATGCCAGCTGCAGGGCCTGGTTTATCTGCTTCTGATAAAGCTGCTATTACAAATTGGATTAATGCAGGGGGAAGGCATAATAATTAAATTTAGTCTTTTCCTATTTTTAGATTTTTTTTGAATGAAAAAGAAATATATACTTTTTGGCTTTGGAATCATCGGAATCTTACTTGCAGCATATGCATATTATGAATACAATAGAAAAGCTCCCGATTTAAAAAACAAAGAAGCTGTTGAAAATACAACAGCTTCTTTACTCCTTAATGATTATGCCAGTAATGAGGATAGTGCAAACAAAAAATACTTGGGTAAAATTATTCAAGTAAAGGGTACAATAACTGAAATACAAAACCAACAAGATACTTCTATTACGATTTTACTAGGAGATACACTACAGACGGGTAACGTAAGTTGTTTGATGGACAGTAAACATCTTGAGGATGTGAGAAAGTTTACATTAGGTAATGTGGTAAATGTAAAAGGAATTTGTACTGGTTTTTTAATGGATGTAGAATTGAATAGATGTGTAATTGTAAAATAATTAAATCGCAAGTATGAATCGAATATTGATGTTGACCATTTTTTTTATTCAAATTTCATTTTTGGGAATTGCCCAGAAAAAAGTTTTTACCAAAACAGGTGTTGCTTCTTTTTATTCTAAAACCTCCATGGAGAAAATAGAAGCAGTTAATAAAAAGGTATTGGCCGTGCTGGATTTAGAAAAAAACAATATTGAATTTTCTATTTTAATAAAAGGTTTCGAATTTGAAAAAGCTACTATGCAAGAGCATTTTAATGAGGATTATCTAGAGAGTGATAAATATCCTAAAGCTGTTTTTAAAGGAAAGTTTGAAGGGCAGAACACACCCATTTTACTTGAGGATAATAAAAAAGTCTCTCTTAAAGTAATAGGTAGCCTTACTATGCATGGTATAACTAAGGTAATAAATACTATTGCTGTGGTAGAAACAAAAAATAAAACAATGAGTGCTAATACAAATTTTAAATTAATTTTAAGCGATTTTAATATTAAAGTTCCCGCCCTAGTGGCAAACAATATTAGCAAAGAAATAGAAGTAAAAATAAATATCCCTTCATTACAAGAAATGAAATAGTATGCAAAGAATAATTTTAGTATGTAGTTTGACTTTAATTTTTGGGCAAATAATAGCCCAAGATTCAATGAGTTTAATAAATAGTTTGGAAGATAAGAGTATTGCTGAAAAAGTTTCAGGTACTTTTAAATCTACTAGGGTTATTAATGCACACTCTACAGAAATGTTACACAAAGGTGAATTAGATTTTAGGATCATGCATCGTTTTGGTCCTGTTAGCAATGGTGTAAAAGACCTATTCGGACTAGACTATGCAAGCATGCGTATGAGTTTTGATTATGGAATAAGTGATAATCTTACCCTCGGTATTGGTAGGAGTACTTTTCAAAAAGATGTAGATGCGTTTATTAAAACTAGAATACTTCAACAAACTAAAGGAGGGCGGGAGATGCCTATATCATTATTAGCGGTTGGAGGCTATATTGTAACAACGGCACAATCATTTGCTCTAGTAAAACCAACGCTAGTACAAAGGTCTTCCTATTATGTACAAATGATTGTAGGAAGGAAATTTACACCAAAATTCTCTATGCAGTTTAGTCCATTATTTGTTCGTAACAATACGACCTTAAATTTTACAGATGATCAGAATATATTTGGCCTAGGTGGTGGAGCAAGGTATAAAGTGAGTAAACGCATTGCTTTGATGGTAGATTATCATTATGCAATTGGTGAATTAGGACCAACTATCAAAAACCCTTTAGCTGTTGGTGTAGATATTGAAACTGGCGGTCACGTTTTTCAATTACATTTTACCAATGCAACTGGCATGAACGAAAAAGGATACCTTACTCAAACTACTGGCGATTTTTTCAAAGGAGATATTCGTTTTGGATTCAACTTGTCAAGAATATTCAATGTAGGAAATAAGAAGAAAAAAAGCTGGTAAAAATATTTCTTTTGAAAGACAATGATTTGAGTTTAACGAGATTTAGAAACTTTACTTAATTATCAATACAAAAACACTATGGTGATTATTTGAGTAATATATATTAATATGATGTACGTAACACCTTATCGAACATCATAACATATACAAACTTCCATGACTTTGCCGACA
>JANMFB010000139.1:0-12457 GCA_031377605.1 Ferruginibacter sp. | reverse complement strand
CCTAAGTTTACATTACACCCAATCAATTCTAAGAAATACAATTGTTGTGCCTTCTGCGGTGCTTCCCAAACAATTTTGTCAGCAGGTATTTTAGTAAGTATTTCTTGTACTAAACCTTCACGTACTTCTCCACTTCCTCTATAAATGCCAACATTACCAGCTTCTCTTGCTTCTGCAATTACATACGTAGCTCCAGCACTCAATTCTGCACTCATTAGTTCAATCCATTTATAAGGTGCTATTATATGTGCTGCATCTTTACTTCCTACTTCGCTGTATATTTTAAAGTGCTTCGCTAATTTTTCTATGTAACCGCATTTCTCTGTGTGAGGTATAGTGATTGATCCATCACTAATTTCCATAGTGGTTATTCCAAAATCTTTACACATACTTACATAATCATCTATTTGATTACGAATTAAAAAAGCTTCAAATAGTGTTCCGCCAAAATAAGTAGGTACATTATTATCCGAGTACACAGCAAGTTTTTCTTTTAAATTTGGTGTTACAAATGCAGTCCCAAAGCCAAGTTTAACAATATCTGTATGGGGAGCAGCTATGCTCATAAAGTTTTTAGCTTCTTGAATACTTAAGCCCTTATCCATTACCATAGTAAGACCAAATTCACGAGGTTGTGCCGTTCGTTCCGGCATTTGAGTAAGATTAAAATTCATTTAATGTTATTTCAGTTAATAATAACTACAAATATACCCAAACTAAAATAAATGGGAAAAAGACCGCTTGAGTTGATGATTAATTGTTGATTAAAACAATATATGAATAATATCAATGAATTTCCGGAATTGAAATAAACTTTATGTCTAACATACGTACTAGTCATAAATTCGAAAATGATCTAACGCTTTTTCTTATGGCGAGCAATCACTTCTACAACTTGCCGATGTTTTAGTATAGAGGGATTTATTTGGATAAATTTTTTAAGTAGTTTTGGATTTGCCTCCATACCATTTTCTAGTAATAAAGTAGCTTCTTTAAACTTTCCGTCTGCAAACAAAAACATGCTCTGGTAAAAAAGAAAAATCGGTTTACCATCCGTTTGTTCATAGGCGAATTGCGCATATTCTATTCCTTCTGTAAGATAAGATGCATGCAATAAGCATTTAAGCAATTCTGTCCAACCATTTATATTTTTTGGACGGATACGTACTACATTACCAAAACAAGCAAGCGCCTCATCTACATTATTTAATTGAACATAACATTGCCCTAAGGCAAGATTGTAATCAGGCTGCATTCTATGAGTACGCAATG
Source organism: Ferruginibacter sp. (assembly GCA_031377605.1). Lineage (GTDB taxonomy): Bacteria > Bacteroidota > Bacteroidia > Chitinophagales > Chitinophagaceae > Ferruginibacter. Next base: position 11,185 of record JANMFB010000139.1, on the reverse strand, counting down.
CGGTATTTAAGCTTTTAATGGCACTTTGCCACGCAGCCTCGTTCATGTATGTTGTAGCTATTTTGTAATGCATGCGGCTATCTTCCGCATCCATATGGCTAGCCTTTTTGTAATAAAATCTTGCTTGAGCAAAATTCCCCATTCTATCAAAGCAATGCCCAATAGCCTCGTAAATTAGGGCTTCGGGCATTGAAAGCTCCAATACTTTTTGCAAACACTCAATCGAATCTTTATAATTCCTTAACCGTAAATAGGCATCGCCCATATTGCGATATGCATTTTCAAATTTTTCATTTATCGCAATAACGTAACCATATGCATCAATAGCTTTTTCATATAATTTTATTCCCTGGTATGCTGCACCTAGATTAAACCATGCTAATTCATTGTACGGTTGCTCCTCGATAATTTCTTTGTGTAATTTGATACTCTCTTCGTTTCTTCCGGTAAAATCGGTCCAAAAACAAATTTTATACAAAGCTTCTTCACTTGCTGGATCTAGCTGAAGGATGTAAACTAAACAGTCAAAAACTTTTTCAAAATTTTCATAATCATCATACACATCAGAGAGTTCAAAAAGCAAATCGATTTTTTCTTCCCCTTCAAAAGTTTCAATGGCATTTTCCAGAACTTCGGCTGCTTTCGCCTGCATATCTAAAGCTAAATAAGCATCTGTTTTTAATATATAAAGATTGGAATCTGTATTATCTAAATACTCCGCTTCATCTAATAATAATAGAGCTTCTTTGTATTTTTTGGTAACTATAAAAAGATTGGCTTTTAATAAAAGTAAGGCACTATTACCAGGATATTGGTTTATTGCGTATTCACATGCAATGAGTGCTTCATCTAACTTATCTTTTTCGTCAAAGTATTCAATTAATCTCTCAAATCCCTCCTGTTCAATAAAAGAGTTAGCTCTGCCCCCACGCAAATTGTCATACAATGCTAGTAATTCTTTTATTTCTTCCCTTTCTTGCCTATATCTGTCATTTTTCATACGTGGCTGCTTCTAGTGTAATTTACTCATTTTTCATATAAAATCTATTTTATTTAAAATTATTTTAACGTAAAGACAACAATTGGCATAATTATTCGTCTTATATAAGTAAAATGTACTATTTTTACATCAATCAATGAAAAAAACAATTCGCATATTATTATTTACAACTTTGCTTTCTGGAGTATTGTTTACTTCTTTTGCTGACAGAGGTGTTGGTAAAAAGAAGAACAAAGTTGTTTTGAATATTAAAATGCCAGGTACTTTTCAATCTTCACTGTATTTCAATTTACGTAATGGTTTAAAGTATAATGGTTCTCTAATCAATATTTCTAAATCTTCTGTTAGAACAACCAATGGATCAACTAATACGCTTATTACCTACCAAAAAGGTAACAGCATTTATATTCTTCCATACAAGCAAAAAGTATTTGTAGCGGATTCAAAACAAGGTTTTGCTGGTACAAAACTCGTAATAAAATTAAGATAATTACTTCCTTTCCATTTTCTGGTTCTATTAATTTTTATAATATTATTTTCTGAATATTATCTTTTAGTACATCCAAGAGGACCCATAACTAATCATTTATTAGGATTGCTTAAGTTTGCTTCCCCAGAAATCTATTTACAAATAAGCATTTATAATGAGCAATGAAAACGCACATTTATATGCGTATATTAATTATTATAACCATGAAATATAAATTATTACTCCCAGTTAACACATACTAAATGTATCATAATAAACAAATATTACCAAGCTCTAACTACTAGGAAACATTAAAATACCAAAATTGCTTATATTTTCGGATATTTGCGCCTAAAATCTTTAATAAAAGATATTGCTCACGTAACTAAAACAAATGATTGAGGTTTTTGTACTACTACTTTTAATAATATTTACCGGTCTTTTTGTGATGAGCGAAATTGCATTAGTAAGTGCACGCAAAGGACGCTTGGAGTCATTGGCTGCAAAAGGCGATGAGAAAGCAAAAGCAGCATTAGACCTAGCAAATAATCCTGAAAAATTCTTGAGCACTGCAACCATTGGCATTACCCTTATTTCCATCTTAGTGGGTGTGTTTGCAGAAGATAAGTTTAGCCATATGCTTGCCCCAGTTTTAAAAAATTATCCAACCACATCTAAATATGCTGAGCCAATAGCAACAACTATAGTAGTGCTTTGCGTAACTTTCCTTACCATCATTTTTGGTGAATTAATCCCTAAAAAAATTGGATTGTTACGTGCAGAAAAAATTGCCAGGAGTGTTGCCATTCCTATGAATGTTTTATCTACCCTTGTGCATCCATTGGTTTGGTTATTAACCAGCATTACAAATGGAATTTTTAAAATTTTTAATATAAAAAAGCCAACAGATAGTGCAGTTACTGAAGAAGAAATAAAAGCACTGATAACCGAAGGCAGTGAAAGTGGCTCCATAGAAGAAGATGAAAAAGATATTATAGAAAGAGTTTTTCATTTAGGTGATAGAAACATAACATCGCTCATGACACATCGGACAGATATTGTGTGGTACGATATGAACGATACTGTTACAGATGTAATAAATAAATCTGATGATATTATTTTTAGCACTTTCCCTGTATGTGAAGAAATGATAGACAATATAAAAGGTATTGTGTATGTGAAAGACCTTTTGAAGGCAGACCCTACAAAACCTTTGGGAAATATTGTAAAGCCTGCTTTGTTTGTACCAGAAAATAATTCTGCTTATCAATTGCTAGAAAAATTTAAATCTACCAAAATACACTCTGCATTTATTGTAAATGAATATGGAACGCTAGAAGGCATGATAACCCTTAATGACATTCTAGAAGCGATTATTGGCGATGTGCCACAAACGGGGCAAGAAGAATATGAAATCATAAAAAGAGATGATGGCACTTATTTGGTAGATGCACAAATTCATTTTTATGATTTCTTATCGTATTTTGAAAGAGCAGAATGGATGAACGAAGGAGAGCATGAATTTGATACACTTGCGGGTTTTGTACTACATGAACTAGAGCATATTCCTGTAGCCGGAGAAAAATTTAATTGGAAAGATTTTACACTCGAAATAATAGATATGGATGGCCAAAGAATTGATAAAATCTTATTGACCCTATCTGAAGAACTAAAAGAAGAATTAGAAGATTAGCAATCTAATACCAAACAGAAATTTCTTCAAGTGTTTTTCGTTTTATATCAGGTACCCAACATTCTTCAGCAGCATACCCAACAGGAACTACTAAAAAAGGTTTTTCATTTATAGGCCTATGAAGTACTTTGCTTAAAAAGTTCATTGGTGATGGTGTATGGGTCAGAGCAACCAAGCCTGCATCATGTATAGCCGCAAGCAAAAAACCACAAGCTATACCACAACTTTCATTAGCATAATACACACTATGCTTAAGGCCTAGCTCATCTAGCTCATAGCTTTTTTTGAAAACAATAATGAGGTAAGGTGCAATTTCTAAAAACTCTTTCTGCCAAGTTGTTTGCAATGGCAATAAATCTCTTTTCCACTCCTCAGTCATTCTATTAGTATAGCTTTCCTTTTCTTCAATTTCTGCCTCTGCACGTATTTGTTTTTTTATTTCTGCATTTGAAACCACACAAAATGTCCAAGGTTGTTTGTGTGCCCCACTAGGGGCAGTAGATGCGGTTAGAATAATATTTTCTATAACTTCTTTGGGTATGGGTTTATTGCTAAAATCTCTACAGGTTCTCCGCTTATCCATATTTGCATGAAACTGTTCGGATTTGTTAAGCATTTCAGTAGTCGCAAAACTAGGTTTTACGTGCTGAATGAAAGGAAACCCATCTATTAATTTCTTATTTGCCATATTAAAAAGTATTTCAAACCAAAGATAACGATGCCATTGTTGGTATAGAATATCCGAGCAAAAATTTATATCTTGTGGCAAAATAATTTTTGATGAAATATCTACCACTCAACCCCGAAATTTTTATTCAAAATAGAAAGCGTTTTATAAGTAAGCTAACTAAAAACGCCATTGCTATTTTTAATAGCAACGATGAACTACCTAGTAATGGAGATGCGATTCATAAATTTAAACAAAATTCAGATTTATATTGGCTTACAGGCATAGAGCAAGAAGATACAATGCTTATATTTTTCCCCGAAAACCCGGATGCAAAATATAGAGAAGTGCTTGTAGTTGTCCGCCCTAATGAAATGAAAGAAAAATGGGATGGGCATAGGTTACGCATTGCAGAAGCACAAAAAATATCTGGCATAGAAACAGTTGTTTATTTAGATGCTTTAGATGCCATGTTACAACCATGGATTCATTTGGCAGAAACGATTTATTTAAATAGCAATGAAAATGATCGCAAAGCAAGTTTAATAGCAACAAGAGATTATAGGTATGCTGCACAAATGCGTGAGCGATACCCTTTGCATCATTATAAAAGAAGTGCACCACTATTGAAAGAATTGCGTGCTATAAAAACTGCTGAAGAAGTGGAAGTTATGCAAAAGGCAATGGATATTACTGACATTACCTTCAGAAGACTATTACAGCTTATAGAACCTGGTGTGATGGAGTATGAAATTCATGCAGAAATTATTCATTCGTTTTTAATGCAACGTGCCACGGGTGAGGCTTACGGAAGTATTATTGCAAGTGGCGATAATGCTCGTGTACTGCATTATGTAGAAAATTGTAGGGAGTGTAAAGATGGTGATCTTATACTTATGGATTTTGGTGCAGAGTATGGTGGATATGCGGCTGATCTTACTAGAACAGTTCCTGTAAATGGTAAATTTACCCGCAGGCAAAAAACAGTCTATAATGCTTGTTTGCATTTACATAAATATGGAGCTAGCATTTTAAAACCAGGCATTAGCATTATCGATTATACAGAAAAAGTAGGTGATGAGGCAACGGTTATTTTTCAGAAAATAGGTTTGCTAAAAAAATCAGACATTAAAAATGAAGACCCCAATAATAAGGCTTATAGGAAATATTTATATCATGGCATTTCGCATCATTTAGGTGTGGATGTACACGACCTTGGTACCAGAACAGAACCTATAAAAGCAGGAATGGTTTTTACGATAGAGCCTGGCATTTATATTGAAGAAGAGCAAATGGGTATTCGTATTGAAAATAACTTTTGGATAACGAAAAATGGAAATAAAGATTTGATGAAAAATATTCCGATAGAAGTAGAGGAGATTGAGGGATTGATGAGGAGGAAGAATTAAGACGGTGGAGAACCTACGAAAGACAATAGACAATAGACGATGGACCATAGATAGGCGAAGTGACTATTTTTAATCTGAAACTTAAAATTATATAAAAGAAATAAAGCATGGCATTTAAGTTTGAGAAATTGGAAGTGTGGCAACTTGCTCTTGAATTAGCGAATAACATTCATCTTCTTACAAGAAATTTTCCGAAGGAAGAAATGTTTTCACTTACCTCGCAAATAAAAAGAGCAGCAAATTCTGTTTCTCTCAATATTGCTGAGGGTTCTACAGGTCAATTAGATGCTGAGCAACACAGGTTTTTAGGTTATGCCCAGCGTTCAGCACGGGAAGTTGTTGGTGCTTTACATTTATCCTTGAGACGTGATTATATGAGTTAGGAAGTTTTTGACACTCATCACAATGAACTCACTATTTTAGTTAAACGAATTCAACCATTTAAAAATTCATTCAAAAAATAAACAAACTTAAAGCGTAGGAATATTGAGCTCCTATGGTCAATTGTCCATCGTATATCGTCCATCAAAATGAAACAAATTCCAAATATTTTTACATTACTCAACCTTATTTGTGGTTGCATTGCTATTACCTACATTTTACAAAACGGAATAACAATTAAGTACGATCAAAACGATGCACAGTTTATAGATTTATCTGAAAAAATGTGGATGGCATCATTATTTATTGGTATTGCCGCTCTAGTAGATTTCTTAGATGGTTTTGTTGCCAGACTTTTTAACGCTACTTCTGAAATGGGAAAGCAATTAGATTCGTTGGCAGATGTAGTAAGTTTTGGTGTTGCTCCATCAATGATTGTTTATCAATTTTTGCGTATGAGTTTTGCGAGTGGCGAAGATGGAATAAATACATCCATATTTCTTTTAGTACCTGCTTTTATAATTGCAAGCGCTGGTGCATATCGTTTGGCAAGGTTCAATTTGGACACTTCTCAATCTTATGGTTTTAAAGGAGTGCCAATACCTGCTGTAGGCTTATTGCTAGCAAGTTTACCACTTATTTATTGGAATACAACTAACCCATTTATTAGCAATCTAATTTTAAACAAGTGGTTTTTGTATGCTTTAATTACAATAGTAAGTTGGTTAATGGTTAGTACACTTCCTTTAATGGCTTTGAAATTTAAAAATGTTTCTTTAAAAGATAATTTACCAAAATATTTATTGGTAGGATTTACGATTCTTGCTGCACTATTTTTTCATTGGCTTGCTGTGCCAATAGTTTTTATCTTTTATATTATTCTATCTTTGTTTTTTAAAAATAACCAAACATGATTTTTACTGCTCAAATTAAAGTAATGCCGCTTAAAAATTTACTTGACCCTCAGGGAAAAGCCGTATTAGGTGGCTTGGCTAACCTTGGCTTAACAGGCATACAAGATGCTCGTATAGGAAAACAAATAGACCTTACGATAGAAGCTGATAGCGAAGAAGCTGCAAAAGCCAAAGCAGATGAAGCTGCAAAAAAGTTGTTAGCAAATGCGGTGATGGAGCAGTATGAAATAGTAATTAGCCAATAAGGTAATTTGCTAATGGGTTTCGTTATATTTTTAACTTAAAAATTAAAATAGGTTTAGCTTGCCTAATTAGCAAATTAGCTAATTAGCATCTTATCACAATAACAAAAATGCTTTACCTCATCCCCACTCCCATAGGAAACCTTGCAGACATGACTTTTCGTGCGGTGGAGATTTTGAAGCAAGTAGATTTGATATTAGCAGAAGACACCCGAACATCATCCGTTTTACTCAATCATTATGGAATAAAAAAACCTCTTTCTCCCTACCACCAACACAACGAAAATAAAATAGCCACACATTTAGTAGAACAAATGCAAGCTGGCAAAACCATTGCATTAATTACCGATGCTGGCACACCTGGTATAAGCGATCCTGCACACATCCTTGTAAAAGCATGCATAGAAAATAATATCACAGTAAATTGTTTGCCGGGTGCAACAGCATTTGTTCCTGCACTTGTAAATAGCGGTCTGGCTACAAATAGTTTTTGTTTTGAAGGTTTTCTCCCTCTAAAAAAAGGCAGGCAAACGTTTCTTAAAAGAATGGCAGAAGAAAAACGAACCATGCTTTTTTACGAAAGCCCAATGCGCCTTTTAAGAACCCTTAAAGACTTAGCTGAGTATCTTGGTGCAGACAGACAATGCAGCGTAAGCAGAGAGCTCACAAAAATGTTTGAAGAAAACAAACGAGGTTCATTACAACAAGTTCACGACTATTTTAATGCAAAAACGGTAAAGGGAGAGATCGTTATTGTGGTGGCAGGAAAGTGACAATTATAATTCTCCACAATAAAACCATTTTATACTTTATTAGTTCGGAGAAATGTCAGAGCGCTCAATTGATAAAGCTTTGTTATTTGGATTAATAGAAATACTATGAGAAGATATGGCTTTTTAAAAGTATGGATAAAGATTTCTTTTTATTTTCAAGCATCAAATTATTTACCGAAATTTACTTTTCTAAAAATAAATTACATGACAAGAGTTTTATGCATCCTTTTATGCACAATTATTGCAATGAACAGTTTTGCACAACCTGAAAACAGATGGCAGCAAAGAGCTAGCTACATAATGAATATAGAAATGGATGCAGCCAAAAATCAATTTAAAGGAAACCAGAAATTAGAATACAGTAACAACTCCGATAAAAGCTTAAACAAAGTCTTTTACCATTTGTATTTTAATGCATTTCAGCCAAACAGCAGTATGGATGTGCGTAGCAGAGAACTCGGTAAACTTACTCCAACTGGCAGACCAGATTGGGACCCTCGTGTGCAGGATAGAATTTTTAAATTGAAAGAAAACGAAATTGGTTATCAAAAAATAATCTCTTTAAAAATGAATGGTGTGCCTCAGCCTTTCAAATACCACGAAACCATTTTGGAAGTTACCCTTACAAAAGCAATTTTACCAAAAACTAAAGTTGTTTTTGAAATGGAATTTGAGGCACAAGTGCCTTTGCAAGTTCGCCGTAGTGGTAGAGACAATCCAAATACAGGCGTGAGATTTAGTATGGCCCAATGGTATCCAAAAATGTGTGAATACGACTATGAAGGCTGGCATCCTACACCGTATGTTGCTAGAGAATTTTATGGTGTATGGGGCGATTTTGATGTAACTATAAAAATAGACAAGGAATATAAAATAGGTGGCACAGGAGTTTTAGTTAATGCAAATGATATAGGCTGGGGCTATGACAAACCAGGTTCAGAATTAAAAAATATCTCTACACCTAAGAGGACTTGGCATTTTGTAGGAAAAAATGTGCACGACTTCGTGTGGGCAGCAGATCCTGAGTATGTTCACCTAAGCAGACAAATGCCAAACGGTGGCACTATGCTTCATGTAATTTACAACTACAAAGAAAATGATGCCGCCAACGATGCAGCTTGGAACACAGTAGCAGATGCAGCTGTAACAGTACTACCATTCATAGAATCAAAATTTGGAAAATACCCTTATCCGCAATATTCTTTTATACAAGGAGGAGATGGTGGAATGGAATACCCAATGGCCACGCTTATAAATGGAAGTAGCCTTGGTACTGTTTTTCATGAATGGATGCACACATGGTACCAAATGATGCTGGGCACAAACGAAAGTATGTATGCATGGATGGATGAAGGGTTTACGGAATTTTCAAGCGATTATGTAAGCAAATATTATAGAGACAAAGTAAGCAAACCTGCATCGATAGCCGGCAATCCTGCTTCAATTAAGTATTACGATTCCTTGGATGCATTGCTTCCAAAATTACATGCAGATAATTATGCATCATACTTTTTTGTGGCAAAGAGTAATTTTGAAGAACCGCTTACAACACATGCTGATCATTTTAATACCAACGTAGGATATAGCATTGCAGCGTATTCCAAAGGCTGTGTATTTATGAGTCAACTAGGTTATATAGTAGGTGCAGAAACAAGAGATAAGATTTTACTAGAGTACTATAATCGCTGGCGCTTTAAACACCCCAATGCAAATGATTTTATTCAAGTAGCGCAAGATATCAGTGGCATACAACTTGATTGGTACAAAGAATATTGGACACACACTACAAAGAAAATAGATTATGCTATTGATAGTTTATGGGAAGAAAACGGTGTGTCAAAAATCCGTATAAAAAGAATAGGACAATTACCCATGCCAATAGATATAGTATTTACCAAAAAAGATGGTAGCAAAGAAACGCATACCATTCCATTAAATCTAATGTTTGGAGCAAAGAAAGATGATGAAGGTATTAAACCTATTGTGGAAGATGAATGGAGATGGACACACCCTACTTATACATTAGAAACAAAAACGGGACTAAGAAATATCACAAAAGTAGAAATTGACCCAAGCCAACGTATGGCAGATGTGGACAGGAGAAATAATATGGTGGAGTTTAATTTTTAGCACTTTACCGCAAAGGCTCTGAGACGCAAAATATTTTTAAATGAAAAATGAAATTATAATGCGCAGGATAACATTGAAAGATGTGCCTGCGCTTTCTTTATTGGCTAAAAAAACCTTTTACGATACGTTTGTTTGTACATGCACTAAAGCTGATATGGAAGATTTTTTAGAAAAATATTATAGTGAAATTGTATTGGCAAATGAATTGAAAAATGAATCTTATCATTACTTCTTTGCCACAATAAATGATGAATTAATTGGTTATTCATTGTTTGCGGAAAACAACAATGAATTTGTAGAACTGAATAAAAAAGCACTGGAGCTAAAACGTTTTTATGTATTAAATGATTATCATGGAAAAGGAATAGCACAAACAATGATGAGTCATTATTTAGAATATGCTCACACAAATAATTATGAAATGGCTTTTCTTGGTGTTTGGGAATATAACTATAAAGCGCAGAATTTTTACAAAAAATATGGCTTTGTAAAAACCAATCATACCCATGATTTCCCTGTGGGAGAAACAGCACAGATGGATGTTTATATGACCAAAGCGTTGATATAAATTACTGTTGCAAAAGCTCGTTAAATTTTATCATTAATTCTTTTAAATCTGCTTGCTCATTTAAAGGAAGCGTAACAGCCTTGTCAAATACATCATGATATGCAGCTATACCTCCCAATGTGTAAAAGAAAAATGATGGTACGCCTTTCTTTGTAAACCAATAATGGTCGCTATTAGCAGCTTCTCCCCTTGCATTTATTTTTGCCAAGTATTTCCCTTCATCGTTTACTTTATTCATTAATTCAAATTCCTTAGGAAAGATAGTTGCATTTACGACGGTAATTCCATCTACACCTGTGCCTGCTAAATCTGTATTGGTAAGAAAGCGAATTTTGCTAAGCGGCACTAAAGGATTTTCCGAATAATATTTTGACCCAACCAACCCAATTTCTTCTCCAGCAAATAAAATAAATGCAATAGAATATTTTTGTGAATGTGTCGAATAATATTTTGCAAGGCTAAGCAATAATGCTACGCCACTTGCATTATCATTTGCTCCCGGGAAATAGATATCAGCTCCCATGCCACCAAGATGGTCGTAATGTGCCGTTATAAAAATAAATGAGTCTGGTTTTTGTGTACCAGTAACCATTCCAATTACATTTGACGCATTAAACTTTTTGATGAATTTATTTTCAATATTTATTTCTATTGATTTTGGCTGTGCCGTAAATCTACTTTTATCGAGTTGAATGATTGTATAATCTTCTACTTTTTGTGCGGCATCCCAAGTAAGTTTTTTTTCAAGAGTTACAATAATTTTATTTTCTCTATCGATAAATGTTGCTAAATCTTGTTTCTCCAAAGTGCCATTTGCTTTCCAGGATGGCGAGCTTCATTTCGTCCTGACCGACGATGGCAGAAAAGGGAAAGACCAACGCGAAGCTCCAAACCTGAATCGTTTACTGCGGCATCCGAGATGTCAGGAGTTTCCGCGCC